>CAZPER010000017.1:0-57440 GCA_964585655.1 uncultured Gemmatimonadaceae bacterium
CCCGCCTTCGGACGCCGCACTCGTATCTCGGTGCCGTCCAGCCGCAGCTCCACATGCAACACGCCCTCGTGGACGCCCTCCGTGATCGGCAGGCCACTGCGCCGGAAGACGGCCATCATCGCGCGGTTGTCCGGCATGACCTCCGCCTCCAGGTACCGGATGCCCAGCCCCCGGGCTATCCCCACCAGGTGCCCCAGCAGCTGGCTCCCCACCCCCTGGCCCTGGAATTCGTCCCCCACCACAAACGCAACCTCCGCATGCGCCGGGGTCCGGTCCCGCTCCACCCCGCGCACGCCGGTCCGGCCACTCCCAAGTCGCACGAACCGCCCGACCCCGATGATGAACTCCCCCGCCTGATTGGAGATCACCGCCGCCAGCCCCACATGGTCCACAAAGTCCAGCTGTGTGAGGTACCGCAGCTCGTGCTCGGCCAGGTCCCGCTTGGCCTGGAAGAACCGGTGATAAATGGTCTGGTCCGACAGGAGCCCGAATCCTTCCCGCAGGGCCTCGTCATCCTCCGGCCGAATCGCCCGGATGATGATTGGCGTCCCGTCCCGCAGGGCGCCCGCCGCCCGATAGTGGCTGAGGTCCATGCCCCCAATCTAGCCACCCCGGTACTGGTTAAACCCGATCCGCCGGACTCCGTACCCCGAAGGCCCCCCGGTTGAGGACGTGAGTGTAGATCATGGTGGTGCCGACGTCGCTATGCCCCAGCAGTTCCTGCACGGTCCGGATATCGTACCCGTCCTCCAGCAGGTGGGTGGCAAAGGAGTGCCTGAAGCTGTGGCAGGTGGCCCGCTTGCCAATGCCGGACAGGCGCGCCGCCGCCGTCACCGCCCGCTGGATGACGGTCTCGTGATAGTGGTGCCGCCCGGGCCGCCCATCCTGGACCTCCCGCATGAGCCGAGTGGACGGAAATACCCACTGCCAGACCCACTCCCGCCCCGCCTCCGGGTACTTCCTCGAGAGGGCATTGGGCAGGGCCACCCACCCCGCCCCCCGGCCCAGGTCCCTCTCATGGATGACCCTGACCTCCGAGAGGTGGCGCCGCAGTTCGGCCCTGACCGATTCCGGCAGCACGGTCACCCGGTCCTTGTCCCCCTTGCCGCCCCGCACCGTGAGCTGGTGCTGGTCAAAGTCCACATCCTTCACCCGGAGCCGGAGCGCCTCCAGCAGCCGCAGTCCGCTGCCATACAGCAGCATGACGATGAGCCGTTCCACCCCCTCCAGCCGCCGGATGACGGCCCGCACCTCGTCCCGGCTCAGCACGATCGGCAACCGCGTCCGCGCCGGCGCCCGCGCCACCTCGGCCATCCAGGGCAGGTCCAGCCTGAGGACATGGCGGTACAGGAAGAGCAGGGCGCAGAGCGCCTGGGTCTGGGTAGATGGGCTGACCTTACGCTGCTCCGCCAGCCAGCTCAGGAACGCGGTGACCTCCGCACCGCCCAGTTCGGCGGGATGACGCGTGCCATGGAAGAGGACAAAGCGCCGGATCCAGCGGAGATAGGCCTTCTCGGTGCGAGCCGAATAGTGCCGCACCCGGAGCGCCTGCCGGACCTGGTCCAGCAGCCGCGGCTTAGGAGGAATGGTCGTGGTCATTCCCCGAAGATGGGAGGCGGGGAGGCGTGGGCCAGAGCGAGAAAACGCGTGAGGCAGCCGTTGCCGACCCAGGCCGACCGCTACAATCATCACCCACGGAACGAAGAGCGCCCGGGGCAACTCCCCCGGGCGCCGCTAAGTCCGCTCCCCTCGCCGCCGGCTCAGTTCTCGTGCAGGACCACCGCCGAGATGCCGCCGCTGGCGGTCGAATCCACGATGACCACGGTGACCCGCCCTCCATCCGGGACCGCGATCGGCCCGGTGGCATACAGGGTGTCCGTCAGGTTGTCCGGCGTGATCACGACGCTCCAGTCCCCCGGGTCGCTCTGCAGGTACGGGGAGCTGGCGCCAAAATCGAACGGGAACATGACGCTGACCAGGGTGGGGAAGTCGGGCTGGGTCCGGTAGACGTCGATCGGCGGCGCGAGCCCCGCGGAGTGAATGACCCGGAGCTTGCTCTTGCCGGCCGGCACGATGGCGCCGGTGTCCGCCACCAGCGACCCGACCACGACGCCCTGCGAGTCCTGCGCGATCAGCAGGTAGTTCTCCCCCGCCACCAGGTCCACGGTGCCGGCGGAGCCGGTGATTCCGTTCCCCTGCACCTGGAAGCTGAAGGTCCGGCTCCCCGCCGGCACCAACACCATCTGGTACTCCCCCGGTCCCATGGGACTCAGGGTCTGCCCACCGATGCTGGCCTGGACGCTGCTGGCGCGCCCCGCCGCCGAAAGCACGGTGACGTCCGCCATGGGGCCGCCACCCCCGGGACCGCTGCTCGAATCGCTGCATGCGCCCAGGACCGCAAGGGTCGCGAGCAGCGCCGGAAGTCTCAGGTTTCTCATGGTCACCTCGACTCGAAACGAGATATGACGGGACTCGCCGGAGGACCGACGTCCCCGCCACCGTCAAGGTTACACCACCCCACTCCGAGCGTCACCGGTGCGGAATCACTTCGCCTGTCGCCATGAAGAAAACGACAAGAGGGCCCGCCGGCAGGGAACGCCGACGAGCCCTCTCCCGTTCCGTCGGGGACTAGACCGTCGCCCGGGTCCGGTCCATGGTGCCGCGCTCCGCCAGCGCCGACTGCGCCGCCGCCAGCCGCGCGATCGGCACCCGGTACGGCGAGCAGCTCACGTAGTTCATCCCCAGGCTGTCGCAGAAGGCGACCGACTTGGGCTCCCCCCCATGCTCACCGCAGATGCCCAGCTTGAGATCCGCCCGGGTCTTCCGCCCCAGCTCGCAGGCCATCTGAATGAGCTTCCCGACCCCCTGCTGGTCCAGCACCTGGAAGGGGTCGTCGTCCAGGATGCCATGCTCCAGGTAGAAGGGGAGGAACCGCCCCGCGTCGTCCCGGGAGAGGCCCATGGTGGTCTGGGTGAGGTCGTTGGTGCCGAAGGAGAAGAACTGCGCCTCCCGCGCGATCTCGTCGGCGGTGAGCGCCGCCCGCGGCAGCTCGATCATGGTGCCGAGCAGGTAGGGCACGGTGATCTGCTTCTCGCGGAAGACTTCCTCCGCCACCTGCCGCACCACCAGCGCCTGCTTCCGGAACTCGACCACGTTGGCCACCAGCGGGATCATGACTTCCGGCTGCACCCGCCCCTTCCGGAGCGCCACGGCGCAGGCGGCCTCGAAGATGGCCCGGGCCTGCATGGCGGTGATCTCGGGATAGATGATGCCCAGCCGGCAGCCGCGCAGCCCCAGCATGGGGTTGGCCTCCTGCATGCCATGCACGATGCGCTGGACCTCCTCCACCGGCTTCCCCAGCGCCTTCGCCATCTCTTCGATCTCTCCCTTTTCCCGGGGCAGGAACTCGTGCAGCGGCGGGTCCAGCAGCCGCACGGTGACCGGGAACCCCTCCATGGCGCGGAAGATGGCCTCGAAGTCGCTGCGCTGCATCGGCAGCAGCCGCGCCAGCGCCTTCTTCCGGCCCTCGGCGTCCTGCGCCATGATCATCTCGCGCATGGCGATGAGCCGGTCGCCCTCGAAGAACATGTGCTCGGTGCGGCAGAGCCCGATCCCCTCGGCCCCGAAGTCGCGGCCCCGATGGGCGTCGGCGGGGGTGTCGGCGTTCACCCGCACCCGCAGGTGCCGCACCTTGTCGGCCCACTGCATGAGCCGGGTGAAGTTGCCCGACAGCACGGGCTCCTGCAGCTCCGCCTTGCCCGCATAGACCCGCCCGTTGCCGCCGTCGATCGTGATCCAGTCCCCCTGCTTGAGCGACCGGCCGTTCACCGCAAAGGTGTGCGCCTCCTCGTTCACCTCGAGCTTCTGGGCGCTGGCCACGCAGGGCTTGCCGATGCCGCGGGCCACCACCGCCGCGTGGCTGGTCATCCCGCCGCGCGCGGTGAGGATGCCCTTGGCCGCCACCATGCCGTGGAAGTCCTCGGGGCTGGTCTCCCGCCGCACCAGGATGACCGCGTCGCCCTTCCGCGCCAGCTGCTCCGCCAGGTCGGCGTCGAACACCGCCGCGCCGCTCGCCGCGCCGGGCGAGGCCGGCAGGCCGGTGGTGAGCAGGTCCACCTTGCTGTCGGGGTTGATCATCGGGTGCAGCAGCTGGTTCAGGTCGTTGGGCGGAATCCGCGCGACCGCCTCCTCCTCGCTGATGAACCCTTCGTCCACCATCTCGCAGGCAATGCGCACCGCCGCCTGGCCCGACCGCTGGCCCCGGCGGGTCTGCAGCATGTAGAGCTTGCCGCGCTCGATGGTGAACTCCATGTCCTGCACATCCCGGAAGTGCCGCTCCAGCACCCGCGCGATCCGGTCCAGCTCGGCGAACGCGGTGGGCATCTCCTCCTTGAGCTTGCTGATCTGCTCCACGTGCCGGGTGCCGGAGACGACGTCCTCTCCCTGCGCGTTCAGCAGGTACTCGCCGTAAAGCTTGCCCTCCCCGGTGCTCGGATCCCGGGTGAACGCGACGCCGGTGCCGCTGTCCTGCCCCAGGTTGCCAAAGACCATGGTGACGATGTTGACCGCCGTGCCCATGGCGTCGGGGATGTCGTGCAGCTTCCGGTAATCAATGGCCCGCCGGGTGTGCCAGCTCTCGAACACCGCGGCGATCGCCCCCCAGAGTTGCTCGATCGGGTCGTTGGGCCAGAGCTTGCCGCTCTCCTTTTCCGCGTGCGCCTTGTACTCCGCCACCAGCGCCTGGAACTCGGCGGTGGGAAGGTCGATGTCCCGCGCCACCTTCGCCTTCTTCTTCCGGGCTTCGAGCATGTGCTCGAAGGGCGCCTTGGAGAGGTCCAGCACCACGGTCGAATACATCTGCACGAACCGGCGATAGCTGTCCCAGGCGAACTGCGGGTTGCCGCTCTCCCGGGTGAGTCCCTCCACGGTGGCGTCGTTGAGCCCCAGGTTGAGGATGGTCTCCATCATCCCGGGCATCGACACGGCGGCGCCAGAACGGACCGAGACCAGCAGCGGCTTGTCCTTGCCGCCGAAGTGCCGGTTGGTCGCGGCCTCGAGCCGCTGCAGGCTGGTCTCCACCTGGCTCCGCAGCCAGGGCGGGAACTGCCTGGTCTCGAGGTAGGTGTTGCAGAGGGTCGCCGCGATGGTGAAGCCGGGCGGCACCGGGATGCCCAGGTTGGTCATCTCGGCCAGGCCGGCGCCCTTGCCGCCCAGCACGTCCTTCATTGTCGCGGTGCCGTCGGCGCGGCCCTGGCCGAAGAAATAGACGGACGGCTGGCTGTAGGCCCCGCTCATACGGAGGCCGTGATCGGGGGGGCGTGGCGCAGGCTCACCAGGTCCTCGGAGATGTCGGTCGGATAGGCGCCGGAGAAGCAGGCGTGGCAGAACTTGCTCCGGTCGCCAGCAGCACGGAGCATGCCATCCAGGGGCAGGTATCCCAGGCTGTCCACCCCCAGGTACTCCCGGATTTCCTCGATCGAGTGGTTGGCCCCGATCAGTTCCTCCCGGGTGGGGGTGTCGATGCCGTAGTGGCACGGCCCGGTGATGGGAGGGCTCCCCAGCCGGAGGTGGACCTCCTTTGCCCCGGCGGCGCGGATCATCTGCACCAGCCCCTTGCTGGTCGTGCCCCGCACCAGGCTGTCGTCCACCATGACCACCCGCTTGCCCTCGATGACACCCCGCACCGGGTTGAACTTGATCTTGACCTTCGCCACCCGGAGCGCCTGGCTCGGGTTGATGAAGGTCCGGCCCACGTAGTGGTTCCGGATCAGGCCGTTCTCCAGCTTGATCCCGCTGACCTCCGCGAAGCCCAGCGCCATCGCGTTGGAGCTGTCTGGGACGCTGAACACCACCTCCGCGCCCGGGGCGGGGTGCCGCCGGGCCAGTTCGCGGCCCAATTCGCGCCGCACCCGGTCCACCGACTCGCCGAAGATGCGGCTGTCCGGCCGCCCGAAGTAGACCAGCTCGAAGACGCAGCGGCTTTCGGGGCGGGGCAGGAGCCGCGGCAGCTCGGTGATGTGGCCGTCCTCGATCTTCAGGAACTGACCCGGCTGCAGTTCGCAGACCATGGTGGCACCCACGAGGTCGAGGGCGCAGGTCTCGGAGGCGACGATGACGCCGCCCGCGATCCGCCCCAGCACCAGCGGCCGGAAGCCGCGCGGGTCCACCACCGCGTAGATGGTGCGGCCCACCGAGAGCAGCAGGGTGAAGGCCCCCTCGCACCGCTCCAGCGCCTCGCGGATCTGCTCCTCCGGGGAGGGCTGTCGCGACCGGGCGATCAGGTGCAGCAGGACTTCGGTGTCGGTGGTGGTGGTGAAGATGGAGCCGGCATCCACGAGCTCGCGGCGGAGCGCCGGGGCGTTGGTCAGGTTGCCGTTATGGGCGACGGTGAGGGGCCCCTCGCGATAGTCGATCAGCAGCGGCTGGGCGTTCCCGATCACCGAGCTGCCGGCGGTGCTGTACCGCGTATGGCCGACGGCGACATCCCCCAGCAGCTTGGAGAGGCTGCCCTCGTTGAAGTTCTCGGAGACCAGCCCCATGCCGCGGTGCGCCCGGGCGTGGAGATGCTCGTCCACCGCCACGATCCCGGCCGATTCCTGCCCCCGGTGCTGCAGGGCGTAGAGGCCGAGATAGGTGAGGCGCGCCGCGTCGGGCACCCCGGAGACGCCAAAGACTCCACACATCGCTACCCCCTGCTCCCAGTACGGGCGGTCACGCCACCGCCGCCCGGTCCTCGTCCACGTGGCTCATCCGCCGGGGAATCGCCTGGTGGTAGATCTCCCGCAACCGGTCGATCGCCCAGGCATACCGGCCCCCTGGCGTCACGATGACGATCTCGCCCCCCGGCACACCGACCGTGCCCGCCGCGCGGGCCGGGACGCCCATGCTGGCCGCCAGCTGGAGCAGCGTCTCCTCCTGCTCCGGGTGCACGCTGGTCACCACCCGGGCGTGGTCCTCGCCGTAGAGCAGCGCCTCGTCGCTCGCGGTCTCCCCCGGCAGGATCACCTTCGCCCCAAAGGTCTGGGTGGCGTAGGGCCCCCCCATCGCGGCCTCCGCCAGCGCCACCGCCAGCCCGCCGGTGGCGCAATCGTGCGCCGAGCGGAGCAGCCGCCGGCTGGCGGCCGCGACCAGGAACTTCTGCAGCGCCGCCTCGGCCTCCAGGTTCACCGTCGGCTGCTCCCCACCCACGAAATCTCGCACATATGTCCAGTAGGCCGAGCCGCCGAGCCGCCCGGACGATGCGCCGCCGAGCAACACGATACGGTCCCCCGGCGCCTGGAAATGGCTCCCGACCTTGTGGTCCAGGTGCTCCAGCAGCCCCACCATCCCCACGGTCGGCGTGGGGTCGATGGCTCCGGTGGGGCTCTCGTTGTAGAGGCTGACATTGCCGCCGGTCACCGGGGTGTTGAAGGCGCGGCAGGCATCGCCGATGCCGCGGCAGGCCTCGGTGAACTGGAAGAAGACCTCGGGCCGGTCGGGGTTGCCGAAGTTGAGGCAATCGGTGATGCCGAGCGGGATGGCGCCGGTGCAGGCGATGTTGCGCGCCGCCTCCGCCACGGTGGCCTTGCCCCCCTCGTACGGGTCGAGCGACAGCAGACGGCTGTTGCAGTCCACCGTGACCGCCAGCCCGAAGCTGGTGTTCGCCACCCGGAGCACGCCGGCATCGCCCCCGGGGGCGATGAGGGTGGCGCCCTGGACGGTGGAGTCGTACTGCTCGAAGACCCAGCGCTTGCTCGCGATCGACGGCTGGTCGAGGAGGAGGGGCAGCGCGCCCTGGATATCAGCCCGGGGAGGCCGGTTCGGCGGTTCGGCGACTCGGCGGCGCGCGGCTTCGGCGGATTCCTTCGCCATCGGAGTGTAGATCGGCACGTCCTCGATCAGCCGCTGGCCCGGGATCTCCGCCACGGTCACGCCGTTGTGCCGGATGCGGTACATGCCGTCATCGGTGACCCGGCCCACCGGGGTGGCGTCGAGCTCCCACCTGCGGCACACCGCCTGGATCTCGGGGATCTGGTGCGGCTCGGCCACGATCAGCATCCGCTCCTGCGACTCGGACAGCATGATCTCGTACGGCGTCATTCCCGGCTCGCGGGTGGGAACCTTGTCGGTCTCGAGCTCCACCCCCACGCCGCCCCGCGCCGCCATCTCCGCCGAGGAGCTGGTGAGGCCGGCGGCGCCCATGTCCTGGATGGCGACCACCAGCCGCTGCTCGATCAGCTCCAGGGTCGCCTCCAGGAGCAGCTTCTCGGTGAAGGGATCCCCCACCTGCACCTGGGGGCGGCGGGCCTCGCTCTTTTCCGAGAGATCCTCCGACGCGAAGCTGGCGCCGTGGATGCCGTCGCGGCCGGTGCTCGCGCCCATGGACAGCAGGACATTGCCCACCCCATGCGCCGCGGCCAGGGTCAGGTCCTCGGCCCGGAGCAGCCCCACGCACATCGCGTTCACCAGCGGGTTGCCGCTGTAGCCGGGGGCGAAGTCCACCTCGCCGCCCAGGGTGGGGACGCCGACGCAGTTGCCGTAGTCGCCCACTCCCTTCACCACGCCGGCGAAGAGATACCGGTTCCGCGCCGAGTCCAGCGGCCCGAAGCGGAGACTGTTGAGCACCGCGACCGGCCGGGCGCCCATGGTGAAGACGTCCCGCAGGATGCCGCCGACGCCGGTGGCCGCGCCCTGATACGGCTCCACCGCCGAGGGGTGGTTGTGGGACTCGATCTTGAAGGCCACGGCCCACCCATCCGGCAGCCGGAGCACGCCCGCATTCTCCCCCGGCCCCTGCAGCACCTGCGGGCCCTGGGTGGGGAAGGTCTTGAGCACCGGCTTGGAATGCTTGTAGGAGCAGTGCTCCGACCAGAGGGCGCTGAAGATCCCCAGCTCGGTGAGGGTGGGCTTCCGTTCCAGCATCGCCTCGATACGCTGGTACTCGAGGTCGTTCAGGTTGTGTTCCTTCACGACCTCCGGCGTCACCGGACGCTCGCCCGGGAACGGGTGGGCCTGGGTCACTTCTTCTTCCCCCGCAGGGTGCCGAAGAAGTCGCCCAGGGCCTTGCTCATGAAGCCGCGCTCCTCGAGGTGCATTACCGCCTCCATCTCCCCGGCGTCGAGCCAGACGCCCTGGCAGTCGGGGCACTGGTCGATCTGGAGCTTGTTGAAGTCCTTGGTCACGAGGTGCCCGCCGCACTTGGGGCAGCGCATGTAATGACTCTTGCGCTCCGCGTTCTGGTTGAGCTTGGCCTGCTCCGCCTTCTTCCGCTCGATGCGCTCGGCCTCGAGCTTGGCGAAGTATTCCTCTTCGTTACGGCTGGGCTTGTTCTCTGCCGGCATGTTCGCTCAATCCTCATATGGTTGGCGCGCATCGCTGCGCGCGGTTGCGTCAGTCGGGGTGAAGCTGGCGCTCCGCCCCTACGGTGCCCGAACTCCCGTCGTCGGCTCGGGCTTCCGCTCGGCCGGCGAGGACGAAATCCCGTCATATCGCCGCCGGCCGTCCCGCACGATGGCGTCCACCACCTGGCCGCCCTCGAGGAAGACGATGTCATACGTGCCACAGCGCTTGAGGCAGTCGTTCGTGTAGTACATGTAGCTCATCCGTCCCGCGCTCCGGACGGTGAGCGGCGCGCCCCACTCGGTCCGCACCTGGGCCTCGGTCATGCCGGGCTTGATCGTCGGCAAGGCCTGGGCGGCGAGGCGGACAGACGGCAAGAAGGCCAGTATGGTAAGGGCAGCAACGAACCGCCGAACCGCCGAACCGCCCAACCGCCGAACCGCCCCTACCGCCCGTACCGCCCGTACCGCCGTCACTTCACCACCCCCGCCCAGCTCAGCACCGAGGTGAAGAACCCCAGCCCGTCGGTGTTGCCGATGGCGGGATCGGCCGCCCGGTCCGGGTGCGGCATCAGCCCTACCACATTGCCCTCGGCGTTGCAGATGCCGGCGATGTCGTTGAGCGAGCCGTTGACGGTCTCGGAGAGCGGAGTGCCGTCCAGGTCGAAGTAGCGGACCACCACCCGCCCGGTCGCCTCCAGCTCCTTGAGGGTCCGCTCGTCGGCAGTGAAGCGGCCATCGCCGTGGGCCACCGGCATCCGCAGCAGGGCCCCCTTGCCATAGCGGTTGGTGAAGGCGGTGTCGGTCTGCTCCACCCGGAGCAGCACGGGGCGGGAGACGAAGCTCAGCCGGCTGTTGCGCATCAGCGCGCCGGGGAGCATCCCCGCCTCGCACAGGATCTGGAACCCGTTGCAGATGCCGAGCACCGGTCCGCCCGCCTGGGCGAAGCGCTGCACCTCGGCCATGACGGGGCTGAAGCGGGCAATGGCGCCGGACCGGAGGTAGTCGCCGTAGCTGAAGCCGCCGGGGAGGAAGACGGCGTCGGCGCCCTGGAGGTCGGTGTCCCGGTGCCAGACGAAGTAGGCCTCGGTCCCCGCGCGCCGGGCGGAGTGCAGGGTGTCGAAGTCGCAGTTGCTGCCGGGGAACCGGACCACTGCCACGCGCTTCATCGGGCTTCCACCTCCACCTCGTAATCCTCCGTGACCGGGTTGGCGAGCAGCTTGTCGCACATGGCGCGGGCCCGTGCCCTGGCGTCGTCCGCGGACTTGGCGTCCACCGAGAGCTCGATGGCCTTGCCGATACGAACCCCCGATGCCTCGCGGAAGCCGAGCGCGGTGAGCGCGTGCTCGACCGCCTGGCCCTGCGGATCGAGCAGGCCGGCGCGGGGAACGACGCGAACGTGGACCTTGAATGCCATGCGCTTCTCCCGAATCAGATGGACTGAACCGATGGGGGACGGAGCGGCGGCTCCGCCTCCGGCCCTCATTCTTCCCCAACCCCCCGCTTGAAGCCCGTCATCCGCGGGCTGGTCCGGCGTCCCTCGGCCAGCTCGTCGGCGGTCATGCCCTCATCCACCACCGTCAGGCCGTCCGGATCGGGCCGCTCCGCCAGCCGCAGGTAGGCGTGCCGCACCAGCCCGAAGGCCAGGTAGCTCAGTCCCAGCGGGAACAGGAAGATGCTCGGGATGATGAGCGCCCCGGCCAGCATCACCAGGTGCACCCCCAGCCCGAACAGCCCCTTGGCGGAGCGGAAGCCGATGGCGGGGAAGCGGGGATACTTGACCGTGCTCACCATCAGCAGCGCGAGCAGCACCATCAGGATGGTGAGCCCCTCGCGCTGGAAATCGAGGTACGCCAGCGACTCGCGGTACCACCGGGTCTGGCTGAAGGGGTAGTACACCGCGAGCGTCATCCCCGCCGACGGCGAGGGCATCCCGGTGAACCAGCCCGGTTTCCCGGTGCCGTGCTGCACGTTGTAGCGCGCCAGCCGCACCGCCACCGCCACCACATAGATGAAGCAGACCAGCCAGCCGAACTTCCCGACCCCCTGGAATTCGAGGAAGAACATGATCATCGCCGGGGCCACCCCGAAGCTGATCACATCCACCAGGCTGTCGAGCTCGGCCCCGAACTTGGTGCCGGTGCCGGAGAGCCGGGCCACCCGGCCGTCCAGCATGTCGAGCACCCCGGCGATCATGACGTACCACGCCGCGGCCATGAAGTTGCCGCGAGAGGCGCTCACGATCGCCCACATGCCGAAGAAGAGGTTGCCGAGCGTGAAGGCGCTCGGGATCACCACCACCACCTGGCGCATGTCCGGGCGCCGCAGCCCCGGACGCGTTGGCATCATTCCCATTGGGCCACCACCGTCTGGCCCGCCACGGTCTTGTCCCCGGTGTGCACCCGGACCTTCGCCGTGTCAGGCAGGAAGACGTCTACCCGGCTCCCGAAGCGGATGAGTCCCATCCGCTCGGCCTGCAGCACTGCCGTCCCGGGCTGGTGATCGGTCACGATCCGCCGCGCCACCAGCCCCGCGATCTGGCGCACCAGGATCCTTCCCCGCGCCGTCAGCATCCCCACGCTGCTCTGCTCGTTCTCCAGGCTCGCCTTCTCAGTGCCGGCGTGCCCGAAGCTCCCCTTGTTGTAGTGCCGGTACTCGAGGGTACCGCTCATCGGGTAGCGATTCACGTGCACGTTGAACACGTTCATGAAGATGCTCACCCGCTGCACCCGCGCCTTGAGGTAGTCCGGCTCGTCCACCATCACCACGCTGACCACCAGCCCGTCCGCCGGCGCGATGACCAGATTATCCCCCCGCGGACCCTCCCGCACCGGGTCGCGGAAGAAGGCGATGACCCAGAGGCAGACCGGCAGCCAGAGCGCCGCCGCCCACCAGGGGGCAAAGGCGTAGAGCACCGCCTCCAGCGCCCAGAACCCGATGATGAAGGGCCAGCCCTCGGGGGCGATACGCATCAGGCATCCTCCGGCAGGTCGAACCCGGTGAGTCGGCGGAAGGCCTCGAGGTAGCGCCGGCTGGTCGCCGCGATCACCTCGGGGGGCAGCGTGGGAGGCGGCGCCTCGCCGTTCCATTTCCCCACGGCCTTGAGGGCCAGCAGCCAGTCCCGGAGCGGCTGCTTGTCGAAGCTCGGCTGGCTCCTGCCGGGGTGGTAGTCGTCCGCCGGCCAGAAGCGGGAGCTGTCCGGGGTCATCACTTCATCGATCAGCCGCAGCTCCCCGTGCGCATCCACCCCGAACTCGAACTTGGTGTCGGCGATGATGATCCCGCGGGTGGCGGCGTGCTCCCGGCCGGCGCCGTACACCGCGAAGCTGGCGTCCCGGAGCCGGTGCGCGAGCGGCGCGCCCAGCGCCGTGACCATGGCGTCGAAGGGGACGTTGATGTCATGCCCCGTCTCCTCCTTGGTGGCCGGGGAGAACACCGGCGGCTCCAGCTGGCCGCTCTCCACCAGCCCGGAGGGGAGCGGCTCCCCGGCCAGGGTGCCGCTCTCCTTGTACTCCTTCCAGGCGGACCCGGAGATGTAGCCCCGCACCACGCACTCGAACGGCACCGGCGTGGTGCGCCGCACCAGCATGGTGCGGCCGGAAATCTCGGCCCGGTGCGGCTCCAGGGCGGGGAAGCGGCGCAGGATCTCGCCGGTGCGGGCGGTGAGGAAGTGGCTGGGGATGCCGGCACCGAGCCGCTCGAACCAGAAGGCGCTGATCTGGGTCAGCACCGCGCCCTTCCGGGGGATCGCCTCGCGCATCACGATGTCGAAGGCGCTCACCCGGTCGCTCGCCACCATCAGCAGGTGGTCGCGATCGGCCTCGTACACCTCGCGCACTTTTCCCTTGCGGAGGAGGGGGAGGGGGAGGCGGGACTCGGTGAGGACGGTCATACCCGGATCTCCCCCTGCTCGACCTTCGCCGCATGGGGAAGGGCCCGCGCCACCAGCGGCGCCACGTACTCCGCCAGGAACTCCGTCACCTGCTCCGCCGAGCGGCCGGTGTAGCGCCCCGGATCCAGTTCGGCGGTGAGGGTCGCGGCGGGAATCTTCGCGAAGGTGTGGTCGGCCGCGAGCCGTTCCAGCAGCAGGTTGGGCTCGCCCCGACTCACCGCTTCCGCGGTGACGAGGCTGTTCTGCCGGATGACCTCGTGGATCGCCTGCCGGTCGCCGCCGGCGGCGACCCCGAGCATGATCCACCGTTCCGTGGCCATGAATGGCATCTGGTCCCGCACGTGGCGCTCGATCACCGCCGGCCGCACCTCGATCCCGCCGGCGATGTTCGCCGCAAGCAGCAGGATCGCGTCGGTGGCGAGGAACGCTTCCGGCAGGGTGAGCCGCCGGTTGGCGGAGTCGTCCAGGGTGCGCTCCAGCCACTGCGTGGCGGCGGTGTGCGGCCCGTTGGCCTGCAGGCTGATGACGAACCGTGCCAGGCCGCAGATCCGTTCCGCCCGCATCGGGTTCCGCTTGTAGGCCATGGCCGAGGAGCCGATCTGGTCCGGCTCGAACGGTTCCAGCAGTTCTCCCTCATGCTGCAGCAGCCGGAGGTCGTTGGCCATCTTGGCCGCCGACTGCGCGATGCCGGAGAGCGCGTCGAGGATGACGCTGTCGCCCTTCCGGCTGTAGGTCTGGCCGGTCACCGGAAAGACCCGCGGCACGCCCAGCTTCGCGGCGATGCGCCGCTCCAGCTCCCGCACCTTGGCGTGATCGCCCTGGAACAGCTCGAGGAAGCTGGCCTGGGTGCCGGTGGTCCCCTTGCAGCCGCGCAGCCGGAGGGTGTCGAGGCGGTGGACCAGTTCCTCCACGTCCAGCGCGAAGTCCTGCATCCAGAGGGTGGCGCGCTTGCCGACCGTGGTGAGCTGCGCCGGCTGGAAATGGGTGTAGGCCAGGCAGGGGCGGGTGCGGTGCTCCCGCGCGAAGCGCTCCAGCTTGCCCAGCACCTCCAGCAGCCGGCCCAGCAGCAGTTCGAGCCCCGCCTTCAGCACCAGCACGTCGGCGTTGTCGGTCACGAAGGCGCTGGTGGCGCCGAGATGAATGATGGGCTTGGCCGCCGGCGCCTGGTCCCCGAAGGTGTGCACGTGGGCCATGACGTCATGGCGGAAGCGCTTTTCGTATTCCGCCGCCTTCACGAGGTCGGCGTCGTCCAGGTGCTGCCGCATGGCGGCGAGCGCGGCCTCGGGGATCTCGAGCCCCAGCTCCCGCTCGCTCTCCGCCAGCGCCAGCCAGACCTGGCGCCAGAGCCCGATCCGGTGCGGCTCGCCCCACAGCCGCTGCATGGCGGGGGAGGCGTAGCGGGTGCCGAGCGGCGAGCGGTAGCGGTCGTCGGTCATCGGAACTCGAGGTCGGTGTAGGCGATCGAACCGCCGCGCTCGAAGTACAGCCGGAGCGCCTGCCGCGGCTTGAGGACGCCGACCACTTCCCGCACGTCGTCCGCGGTGGCGATGCGGCGCCGGTTCATCCCCACGATCACGTCTCCCTCGCGGAGGCCGGTGGCCTGGCTCAACTCGCGGGAGATCCGGAAGATCAGCGCTCCCCGGTCCGACTGCACCCCGCGCTCCGCCCGGATCTGGGAGGTGAGGGTCACCAGCTCCAGGTCCTTGAGGACGGTGACCTTCTCCGCGGTGGTCGTGGGGAGGTCGCCGCTGGTGACCGCGACTTCCACCTCGCGGTCGGCGCGGCGGACGGTGAGGCGCACCACGTCATTCACGTGGAGGTCCAGCTTCACCGACTCCCACTCGAGGTAGTTGTGCAGCGGGCGGCCGTTGGCGCGGGTCAGCACGTCGCCGCGCCGGAGCCCCGCGCGGGCCGCCGGTCCACCCTCCGCCACCGCCGTGACCAGCACCCCTCCCTGGCTCTTCCAGTCCCGCAGGCTCTCGGCGCCGGCCACGTCGAACCCCACCCAGGCCCGGCGCACCGCGCCGCTCCGGAGGATCTCCTCCGCAACCCGGAGCGCCCGCTCGATGGGGATGGCGAAGCCGAGGCCGACCGAACCGCCGCTCTGCGAGAGGATTGAGCTGTTGACCCCGACGACCTCGCCGAGGGCGTTGGCCAGCGGCCCGCCGGAATTGCCCGGATTGATCGAGGCGTCGGTCTGGATCATGTCGAGGTAGAGCCCCGACTGGTCCCGGCCGGGGAGGATGTTGCGGTTGACGGCGCTGATCACGCCGGCCGTCACCGTCGGCTCCACGTTGCCCAGCAGGTAGGCGAACGGGTTTCCCAGCGCCACCACCCACTCGCCGATCATGAGGTCGGTGCTCCGGCCGGTCTTCGCGGTGCGGAGACCGGTGCGCTCCACCTTGATCACGGCGATGTCGGTGAGCGCATCCTCGCCCAGCAGCTGGGCCTGGACGTCGCTGCCATCCGGCAGGGTCACGATGATCCGGTCGGCACCGCTCACGACGTGCTGGTTGGTGATGATGACGCCATTCTCCCGGATGATGAACCCGGTGCCGAAGCTCTGCTGCTCCCGCGGAGACTGGGGGACGAAGAAGAAGTCGAACGGCGTCTGCGGCTGCGCCTGGCGGGTGCTGGTGGTGGTGATCGAGACCACGGCCGGCGAGACCGTCTCCGACGCCTCCACGATGGCGGTGCGACGGCTGGCCGCGAGTCCGTCACTGACGGCGGGGCGGGTGGGGCGCTGGGCCTCGAGGGTCTCGACGAAGGACGGGGCGCGGTCGGCGCCGCCGCAGGCGGCCAGCGCCGCCACCAGGGCCCATGCCGCCGGCCGAAGCGCCGAACCGCCGAACCGACCCCTCATGCGTCGCGCTCCGCGAAACACCGCGCGGGATACTCGGCTGCGACGAAGTACAGCCCCTGGGGTGGGGCCGGCGGGCTGGTGTCCTGGTTGGTCCCACTGCGGAGCAGCGTCGCCATGTCCTCTACCGGGCGGCGGTTCAGGCCGATGTCTACCATGGTCCCCACGAGAAACCGCACCATGTGGTGCAGGAAACGATCGGCGGCAATCTGGAGCCGCCACCCCGCGCCCGCTTCCCGTGCTTCCCATGCGACCTCGCGGACCGTGCATTCGTACGGGCGCCCCGGATGGGCCCCCGACCTGGCCTGCACGTCGTCCTCCGCGACCGGCTTCCGCACCGCAAAGGCGTGGAACTCATGCGTCCCCGCCACCACTCCCGCCGCCGCCCGGAGCCGGGCGCCGTCCAGCTCGCGGCCCAGCGCCCATTCATACGGCCGCCGGAAGGGGGAGGCGGCGGCGGCGTCGGTGCCGACGTCGTAGCGGTACCGGCGCCCGGTGGCACTTTTCCGGGCGTGGAAGCCCGGGACCATGGCGCGCACCCCCTCGACCCAGCACTCGGCGGGGAGCAGGGCGTTGAGCGCCCGTCGGAGCGCCTCCCCCGTCCACTTTTCCGGCACCACGAAGCTCACACCCATCCCCAGCGCATGGACCCCGGCATCGGTCCGGCCAGCGCCGTGGGCCACCACCCGCCGGCCGCAGAGCCGCTCCAGCACCGTCTCGAACTCTGCCTGAACCGTCCGCGCTTCCGGCTGCCGCTGCCACCCCGCGAAGGCGCGGCCATCATAGTGCAGGAGGGCCAGATAGGTCCGGCTCATGAGACCCGCAATATAGCCGGGGGCGTAAGGGGTGGGCGTAAGGGCGGCCCTTCTGGCCACCCGGGAGGGGAAGGGAAAGTGGAGAGGGGGGACTGGAGACGGGAGACGGGAGATGGGAGGCGGGAGCTGGGTGACGGGGGGCGCCTCGTCTCCTCGCCGCATCGGGGGTAGTTTCCGCCCACCATGTCCACGCCCCTCCACGCCGCGCTCAAGGTTGTCGCCACGGGCGAGCCGCTCACCGCCCACCAGGCCGCGGAGGCCTTCCGGGTCATCATGCGGGGGGAGGCGAGCCCCGCGCTCATCGCCGGGCTGCTGGTGGGGCTCCGGGCCCGGGGAGAAACCGCGGACGAGGTGGCGGGGGCCGCCACCGCCCTCCGCGAGGCGATGGTCCCGGTGGTCCCGGGGGAGGGAGCGCCCGTGGTGGATACCTGCGGCACCGGCGGCGGAGCCGCCAGCACCTTCAACCTCTCCACCGCCGCGGCGCTCGTGACCGCCGCGGCCGGGGCGCGAGTCGCCAAGCACGGCAACCGGAGCTACACCTCCCGCTGCGGCAGCGCCGACGTGCTGGAGGCGCTGGGGGTGGACATCACCCACGGCCCCGCTGCCGCGGCCACCCAGCTCAACCGGACGGGGATGACCTTCCTCTTTGCCCCTTCCTATCACCCCGCCATGCGCCACGTCGGGCCCACCCGCACCGAGCTGGGCCTGGCCACCATCATGAACCTGCTCGGTCCGCTCGCCAATCCGGCCGGGGTCACCCGCCAAGTCATCGGGGTCGCCGACCGCCACCGCGCCCCGCTCCTGGCCGAGGCGCTGCTCCGGCTCGGCGCCGAGCATGCGCTGGTGGTGCATGGGGAAGTGGGAATGGACGAGATCAGCCCGGTGGGGCGGACCGCCATCTGGGAGGTCCGCGGCGGCCAGGTCGCCACCTGGACCCTGGACCCGGCCGACTATGGCCTGGAGTGGGATGATCTTTCCGAGCTGGCTGGGGGCGCGCCGGCGGAAAACGCGGAGCGGATCGAACGCCTGATCACCGGCGAGGCGGACGAGGTGGCGCGGCGGGCGGTCATCCTCAACGCGGGTGCCGCGATCTACGTGGCCGGCCTGACGGCGGACTACGGGACGGCGGTGCGCCGGGCGGAGGGGGCGCTCGCGGGGGGCGGGGCGGGGCGGGTCCTGGAGGGGATGCGGCGGTAGGGCGCCCCCTGCCCGGCCTAGTACTTCCTTATTACGCCCACCACCACACCCTGGATCAGCACGTCCCGCTCCTGGAATCGCAACGGCTGCATGGCGGGGTTGGCGGGCTGCAAACGGATCCAGCCCCCCTGTTCCCGGTAGTAGCGCTTCACCGTCGCCTCGTTGCCGTTGACCATGGCGATGACCATCTCTCCATTATCCGCCGCCTGCTTGCCATGTACCACCACGAAGTCCCCATCCATGATATGCTCATCGATCATGGACTCTCCCTGCACCTTGAGGGCATAGTTCGGCCCGCGGCGGGGGAGGAGCTGGTCCGGGACGGCGATGGTCTCGTTGCTGGTCAGGGATTCGATGGGGCTGCCGGCGGCGACCCGGCCGAGGAGCGGGATCTCGGTGGCGCCGGACTGGCCCTTCGGCGGCAGCACCTCGATGGCCCGGCTCTCGTTGTGGGTCCGGTGGATGTACCCCTTCCGCTCCAGGTTGGTCAGGTGCTCGTGCACCGTGGCCAGTGACTGGAAGCTGAAGTGCTCCGCGATCTCCTCGAAGCTTGGCGCATACCCCTGGTCGCGGATATGCTCCTGCAGGTACCTGAGGATTTCGCTTTGGCGCTTCGTGAGCGGCATACCGCCTCCGGGAACGGGACCGAACGGACTCCGAATCAAGCTACCCGAATACTGACCGAAGAGCAAGATGCCCACCACTCTGGAGCAGATCCTCGCCAGTACCCGGGCCGGCTTCCCGGCGCTCCAGGCTCGGCGACGGGAGCTGGAGCGGCGGGCGGCGGAAGCCCCCCGCCGGCCGGCCTTCCTTGCAGGGTGGGACCGGCACCGGGTGGCGCTGGTCGCGGAGGTGAAGCGCCGTTCCCCGTCCGCCGGGACCATCAGCGCCGGGCTGGATCCGGTAGCCCACGCCCGGACCTACGCGGCGGCCGGAGCCAGCGCCATTTCGGTGCTGACCGACGGCCCCTTTTTCGGCGGGTCGCTGGCGGACCTGGAGCAGGTGGCCGCCGCGGTGCCGGTGCCGCTCCTCCGGAAGGACTTCATCCTGGATGAGCTCCAGATCCTCGAGGCCCGCGCCGCCGGCGCCTCGGCGGTACTGCTGATCGTCCGGGCGCTGCCGCTGCCCCGGCTCCGGGACCTGCTCGCCTTCGCGCGCGGGCTCGGGCTCGAGGCGCTGGTCGAGGCCCATGATGCGGCGGAACTGGCGCGGGCGCTCGAGACCGACGCCCGGTACCTCGGAGTGAACAGCCGGAACCTCGACACCTTTGCCATCGATGTGGACGCGGCCTGGGCGCTGCTGGCCACGATCCCCCCGGACCGGGTCGCGATCGCCGAGAGTGGCATGGCAAGCGAGGCCGACGTCCGGAAGGCCGCGGTCGCCGGGGCCGACGGGGTCCTGATCGGCACGGCGCTCTCCGGGGCCGCCGATCCTTCGGGCCTGGCGCGAGCGGTCTCCTCGCTTCCCCGCACCGGGCGCTAGTCTCGATGCCCGAACGCCCCATCGCCTGATCGCCCAATGCCCCCCACCCCAGCCAAGATCTGCGGCCTCACCCGCCCGGAGGATGCCGCCCTCGCCGTCCGGCTCGGCGCCCGCTTCCTTGGAGTGATCTTCGCCGGGGGGCCGCGACAGGTCACCCTGGAGCAGGCCCGGGCGGTGGTGGGGGGGGCGAGCCAAGTTCCGGTAATTGGGGTCTTTAGCTCGCAGGGCGAGGGGGAGATATTAGGGACATGCCGGGAGGCTGGTCTGGCCGGCGCCCAATTGCATGGTGACCACACCCCGGGCCTGATCGCCCGGCTAGAGCGGGCAGGACTCCTGGTGCTGCCGGTGGTGCGGCTCGGCGGGCCCGAGGACCTGGAGCGCCTGACGCCATTCGCCGGGCCGGGCGGGCCGGTCCTCATTGAGCCGCGGATCGCGGGGAGGCTCGGGGGCACCGGCATGCCGCTCGCGCTCGAACTGGCCCGCGCGGCGCGGGAGCGGCTGGCTCACCGCACCCTGTTCCTCGCCGGGGGGCTCACGCCGGAGACGGTGGCGGCGGCGGTGCGGGAGATTCGTCCCGATGTGGTAGACGTTTCTTCGGGGGTGGAACAGATTCCCGGGGTGAAGGATCCTGTCCGGCTGGCCCGATTCCTGGAGGTACTGGGGTGGCATTGACGTTGCCGCGCGAGCGCGCGGTCGGCGGCCGGTTCGGCGCCTACGGCGGCCGGTACGTGCCCGAGACGCTGATGGCGGCGCTCGAGCAGCTGGCCGCGCTGTACGACGCCGCCCGCACCGACGCCGCCTTCTGGGGCGAGTTGGAGTCGCTGCTCAAGGAGTTCGTCGGCCGGCCGACGCCGCTCACCGATGCACCGCGCTTCTCCGCCCAGGTCGGGGCCAGGGTCATCCTCAAGCGCGAGGACCTGAACCACACCGGCAGCCACAAGCTCAACAACGCCCTGGGCCAGGCGCTGCTGGCGCGCCGCATGGGCAAGCGCCGGATCATCGCCGAGACCGGCGCGGGGCAGCATGGCGTGGCGACGGCCACCGTCTGCGCCCGCTTCGGGCTCGAGTGCGTGGTGTACATGGGCGCGGAGGATGTGGAGCGGCAGGCGCTCAACGTCTACCGGATGCGGCTGCTGGGCGCCACGGTGGTGCCCGTCGAGTCCGGCACCCGGACGCTCAAGGACGCGGCCAATGAGGCGCTGCGGGACTGGGTGACCAACGTTCCGAGCACGCATTACATCATCGGCTCGGTCATCGGACCCGATCCCTTCCCCCGGATGGTGCGGGACTTCCAGGCGGTGATCGGCCGGGAGGCGCGGGCCCAGCTGCTGGAGAAGGCGGGGCGGCTGCCGCGGACGGTGGTGGCCTGCGTGGGCGGCGGGTCCAACGCGATCGGGATGTTCCACGGCTTCCTCGATGATGCTGCCGTGGAGCTGGTGGGCGTCGAGGCCGCCGGCTCCGGCATTGCCAGCGGGCTCCACAGCGCCACGCTCTCCGCCGGCACCCCCGGGGTGCTGCACGGCTGCCTGAGCTACCTGCTGCAGGACCCCGATGGGCAGGTGCTCCCGGCCCACTCGGTCTCCGCCGGTCTCGACTATCCCGGCGTGGGGCCGGAGCACAGCTATCTTCGCGACAGCGGCCGGGTGCGCTACGAGGCCGCCACGGATCAGGAGGCGCTGGCCGGCTTCCAGACCCTCTGCCGCCTCGAGGGGATCATCCCCGCGCTCGAGACCGCGCACGCGCTCGCGTGGATCGAGCGCGAACGCGGCCGCTGGACCCCGGAGGAGATCGTGCTGGTCTGTCTCAGCGGCCGCGGCGACAAGGACGTGGCGCACGTGGCCAGATTGCTCGGGACCACCTAAGTGTCCCAGGGCATGCCGGCACCGGTGGTGCTGCCGCAGCAACAGGTGGAAGAGCTGCTCCGGACGCTCGTGAAGGGGCTCCGGGCGTTCCAGATGTACCTGCCGAACAACCCCATCTACCAGCGCGCCATCCAGAACGTCCGCGCCGCGTTCCTCCCCATCTGGGGCGCGGGGCTCGACCGGCTGGTGCTGCAGGTGGTGGAGACCGACCTGGTCTGGGAAGAGCAGGTGATCTACCACCAGCCCAACAAGTCGGAGAGCCTGGCCTGGAGCCTGTTCAAGGACGGGATGCGGGTGCTCACCTTCTTCCCCGGCGTCGAGGAGGAGGAGATCGTCCGCTTCCTCGACATCGTGCAGCGCTCCCGCACCCTCTCCAGCGAGGCCGGCGATGACCTGCTGACCCTGCTCTGGGAGCAGGAATTCGGCTTCGTGCAGTACCACTTCACCGAGTTCATTCCCGACAGCGGCGTCCCCGGGATCTCGGGCGAGGGGGCCTACAGCCAGGCCGCGCCCACCGACCCCAACGTCGTGGAGCAGCAGAAGCAGGAGACCAGGGGGAAGGTGGAGGAGGAGGCGCCGCGGAAGTCCGGCGTGGTGGACATCGAGGATTTCGACTCCACCCTCTACTGGCTGGACGACGCCGAGATCCGCGCCATCGCCGAGGCGATCGAGCGGGAGTACAAGCAGGACCTGCGCGCCAACGTGCTGGGCGTGCTGTTCGACATCCTGGAACAGCGCGCCGAGGACTGGGCCCGGAGCGACGTGATCGGCACCCTCGAGTCCTACCTCCCACACCTGCTCAACGCCGGCGACTTCCGCTCGGTGGCGCTCATCCTGCGGGAAACCCGCCTGCTGGTCCACCGCCCCGAACTGTTCGCCGCCCAGCACCGCGAACAGCTCGACCTCTTCACCGGCCAGTTGTCGGACCCGGGGGTGCTGCAGCAGATCCTGCAGTCGGTCAGCGAAGCGCAGACGCCTCCCTCCGAGGAGGACCTGGGCGAGCTGTTTCGCGAGCTGCGGCCCGCCGGGCTCGAGACCGTGCTGGTCTGGCTTCCCCGGCTGCCCGCCGCCTCCGCCATCCACAAGCTGCTCGCCTCCGCCGCCGACCGGCTGGCGGAGACCACGCCCCAGGAGGTGCTGCGGCTGCTCCGGCTGCCGCAGTCCGAGGCGCTGCCCGCGGTCATCGCGCTGTGCGGCCGGCTCAGGCTGCAGGCGGCGGTGCCGGGACTGGCCGACACCCTGTCCCACGAGAGCGCGGCCTTCCGCCTCGCGGGGGTGCAGGCGCTCGATGCGATCGGCACCCCCGCCGCGCTCCAGGCGCTGGAGAAGACGGTGGACGACGCCGACCGCGAGGTGCGGATCGCGGGCGTCGGCTCCATGGGCCGCCGCGGCTACAAGGGGGCGCTGCGGCGGATCGAGCCGGTGGTGCAGGGCAAGCTGCAGCGGCCCATCGACCAGACCGAGCGCAATCGCTTCTTCGAGGCCTACGCCCTGATCGCCGGCGCCGGGGCCCTCGAGCTGCTCGGCACGATGCTCTCCGCCGGCGGGCTCTTCAAGCGGAAGGAGCCGGTGGACGTGCGCGCGGCCGCGGCCCTCGCGCTGGGCCGGCTGCGGAGCGCCGAGGCCCGCGCCATCCTGGAGAAGTACAAGGACGACAAGGAGCTGGTGGTCCGGACCGCGGTGAGCCGAGCGCTCCGGGAAGGGGGCGTGGCATGACCCGCGATCCCGGCGCCGGCCACGAAGGCCAGGACGAAAAGGTCAGCGGCGACGCCTTCCTGCGCCACGCGGGCCGGAACTTCCTGCTCGCGATGTACACCGGGCTGCGGAGCCTCAAGCTCTATCCGGTGGAGAACGCCACCGCCCAGAAGGCGCTGGACGAACTGCAGGCCACCGCGCTCGCCATCCTCGGCCCCCAGGGCGAGATCGAGCTCCGGCTCTCCGGCGACTTCATCTTCGTGAACGGCACCCGGCTCCGGCTGGAGCTGGATAACTACGCCAGCTTCTCCAACCTGCTGGCCGCGTTGCGCGCGGTGGACATCGGCGAGCTCAAGGTGGCCCCCGGGATCGAGCGGCGGGAATGGCAGGTGTTCCTGGGCGTGCTGCTCTCGTTGTCCGGCAAGGGCGGCACCGAGGTGAACCCCGAGACGCTGCTCGACCTGCGGGACAAGCTCGCGGTGGCGGGAGTGACCCACCTCGACCTGGAACCGCCGCTCGAGTCCGAGGAGAAGCTGGCCGAAGCGGAGCGGGCCCGGGAGGTGGCCAAGCGCACCTACTCCCATGGCGTGGCGGTCACCAAGGACCTGATCAACAGCGTGCGGATGGGGCGCACCACCAGCGTGGCCAAGGTGAAGCGCGCGGTGCAGGCCATCGTGGACCAGGTGCTCAACAACGAGACCAGCCTGGTCGGCCTGACCACGATCCGCGACTACGACGAGTACACCTTCACCCACTCGGTCAATGTCTGCATCCTCTCGGTGGCCATCGGCAAGAAGCTGTCGCTGACCCGGTTGCAGCTGTACGACCTGGGCCTCGCCGCCCTGCTGCACGACGTGGGCAAGGCCCGCATCCCGGTCGAGGTGCTGAACAAGACCACCGGCCTCACCGATGACGAGTGGAAGCTGATGCAGACCCATCCCTGGCAGGGGGTGCTGACGCTGTTCAACATGCGGGGCTACGGCGAGATTCCCTACCGGCAGATCGTGGTCTCCCACGAGCACCACATGAAGACCGATCTCACCGGCTACCCCAAGGCCATCCGACCCCGGTCGATGGGGATCTACTCGAAGATCGTGGCTGTGGCCGACGGCTACGACGCCGCCACCACCCGCCGGAGCTACCAGACCGTGCCCATTCAGCCGGACCAGGTGCTGCGCGAGATGTGGGAGAACCCCCGCCGCGGCTACGACCCGGTGCTGGTCAAGGCGCTGATCAACCTGATCGGCATCTACCCGGTGGGCACCTGCGTCATCCTCGACACCTTCGAGGTGGCGGTGGTGGCGGCGGCCAATCCGGACCAGAACTTCGTCAACCGGCCGATCGTGCGGATCTGCATCGACGTGAACGGCGCCCTGGTGGGGCCGCCGGGCCAGGAGGCCAACCTCGCGGATCCGTCCGCCGACGGTGGCTTCCTCCGCTCGATCGTCAAGGTGACCAACCCCGACCGGTACGGGATCATTGTCGGCGACTACTTCGTCTGAGTCCCGGCTGGACCGCGCCTGGTCCGCGCTGCGCACGGCGCGGCGCACGGCGCTCATCCCCTACCTCACGGCGGGGCACCCCGACCGCGGCACCAGCCTCGACGCGCTGCGCCGCGCCGCCGAGCATGCCGACATCCTCGAGGTCGGGGTCCCGTTCAGCGATCCGCTGGCCGACGGCCCGGTCATCCAGCGGTCCTCCCACGAGGCGCTGGCCGGCGGGATGACGCTCGCCGGCACCCTGGAGCTGATCGCCGCCGCGAAGCTGGACCGGCCGGTGGTGGTCTTCAGCTACCTCAACCCGGTCTTCCGGTACGGCTTCGACCGCTTCCTGCGCGACGCGGCGGAGCTCGGCGTCGCCGGGCTGCTGCTCACCGATCTGCCCGCCGGCAGCGATCCCGGGATCGAGGCCCAGGTGCGGGAGAGTCCCCTTGACCTGATCCGCCTGGTCGCGCCCACCACCGCCGGGGACCGGCTGCACGCCGTCACCGCCGGCGCCCAGGGCTTCCTCTACCTGGTGGCGCGGCTGGGCGTCACCGGCAAGAGCCGGGAGCTGGCCACCGGGCTCGAGGACTACGTGGCGCGGGTGCGGGCCGCGAGCGCGCTGCCCCTCGCCCTCGGCTTCGGCATCAGCACGCCGGAGCAGGCGGTGGCGGTGGCGCACCTCGCGGATGGCGTCGTCGTCGGGAGCGCCCTGGTGGAACGGCTGGCGCGCGAGGGGCCGGTGGCCGCGGGCCGGATGCTGGCCGAGCTGCGCCAGGCGATCGACCGGGCCGACCGGGAGCGCGGTCCGTGAGCGCCAACTCCCGCACGCTGCTCGGTGGCTTCGCCTCCCTGATGTCCTGGGGCGGCACCGTGGCCGGCGCCGCGGCGCTGGCCCTCGACCGGCGCTGGCTGGAGCGGCCCTGGGTGTCGCTCGGGCTGCTGGTCCTCGCGATCGTGCTGCGCCGGGGCCAGATCCAGCTCTCCAAGTTTTCCTACCTCTCGCAGCTCGGCATCATCGCGCTGGTGGGCGCGGTCATCGTCGGCCCGGGGATGGTGGTCTTCGCCGTCGGGCTCGGCACCTTCATCGCGGACGCCTTCTGGCAGCGAAAGCTGCTCAGCGCCTCCTGGATCAACGCGGGGCGCGAGGTGCTCGGCTTCCTCGCCGCGTACGGCGCGTACAGCGTGGTGTACCTCCGCAGCCGCCCCACGGCGCCCGACCTCGAGTTCCTGCCCGCCGCGCTGACGCTGGCGGGGATGTACTTCTTCTGCACCCGGTCGCTGTTCTACTTCACCCTGCTGATCCGGGGCAAGCTCGAGGCGCACGAGCGGCTGATGATCCTGCGCTACGAGGTGCTCTCCTATCTCCTCACCCTGATCGGCGCCGCGATCGCCGCCGGCGCCATCCAGGCGCTCCCGCCCGAGGGCTGGCTCACCGTGCTGGGGACCCTGGCGGTGCTCGGGGTGCTGACCACCCGGATCCTGGAAGAGGCGATCGCCGCGGAGGAGCTCAACAAGATCCACGCCCGGGAGCGGGTGATCACCAGCAACCTCTCGCTGCAGGACGCCTTCACCCAGCTGGAACGGCTGGCCAACCGGGTCCTCGACTGGAGCGATTTCCGGATCTACCGGGTCGGTGCGGCGGGTCCGGCGCTGGCCTACCGCGGCGCGCTCGGCTGGCCCGACCGGGGGGACCCCCCCTTCGACAGCAACGAACTGCGGGCCACCGTCGTCGCGAGCGGCGAGCCGATCGTGATCCAGGACGCCCGCAACGACGATCGCTGCCTGGCCCCGAGTCCCGACGCCACCAGCATGATGCTGCTGCCGCTCCGGTTCGGCACCGAAGTGGTGGGCACGTTCGAGCTGGATCATCACAAGCCGCGCACCTACGGCAAGAAGGAAGTCGCGGCCGCGGCCACCTTTGCCGGCCAGCTGGCCACCGCCATTCACATCGCGGACCTGCGCCGTCCGCTGGTGGACACGGTCGAAAAGGTCACGGTGCAGGTGCGGCTGCTGGCAGAGACGGGGGAACGGCTGCGCGCCGCCGCCGGGGCGGTGGCGCAGACCGCCAACGCCATCCGGGGCGGGGCCGCCGAACAGGAACTGCTGGTGGCGCAGGGGCGGGAGGCGACGATCGGGCTGGCCCGCGAGGCCCGGGAGACGGCGGTGGACGGCGCCGCGGCCCGGGAGGCCTCCGCCACCGCCAGCGCCACCGCCGCGGAGAACCGGGCCCACATCCAGGACGCGATCGGGCGGCTGGTGGAGCTGCAGCGCTTCGTGGCCGCCACCAACGTGCGGGTGGGGGAGCTGTACCAGGTCACCAACCGGCTCATCGGCTTCATCGGCACCATCCGCGAGATCGCGGACCTCACCAACCTGATCGCCCTCAACGCCGCGATCGAGGCGGCGCGCGCCGGGCAGCAGGGGCGGGGTTTCGCGGTGGTGGCGGAGGAGGTGCGCCAGCTCGCCGCCCAGAGCGGCCAGGCCTCGCGGGAGGCCGGCGGGCTGGTGGCCGCGATCCTGGGGCAGGTGGCGCAGATTTCGGAGGAAATGGACAAGGGGACGGACACGGTGCGCGGGGTGGAGCAGCTCTCCGCCGACGCGGCCCGGGCCCTGACCGGCATCGTGGACGGCACCGCCGACGCCGGCGCCCACGCGGAGCGCATCGCGGCCAGCGCGGCGCGCCAGGAACAGGCGGTGGGCCGGCTGCAGGAACAGATGGACCGGGTGGCCCAGGTCTCCACCCGCACCCTCGAGGACGCCAGCGCCACCGCGCGCCGCGCCTCGGAGGCCGCCCGCAGTCACGCCGAGCTGGAACGCGCCATCCGGGAGCTGGCCGGTGTGGCGGAGCGGCTCGAGGCGATCGCCCAGCACTTCTCCCAGGAACTATGAACCCTCGCGAACGCGCGTATATCGCCCTCGGCAGCAACCTGGGGGAGCGTGAACTGCGGCTCGCCGCCGCCCGCGACGCGATCGGCAAGCTGCCGCTCACCGTCGTCCTCGCCGTCAGCAGCATCGAGGAGACCGACCCGGTCGGGCCGGAGGGGCAGGGACGCTACCTCAACCAGATGGTGCTGGTGGAGACCGCCCTCGACCCCGGCCGCTTCCTCAAGCAGCTGCACCGCATCGAGGACGAGAACGGCCGGGTGCGCGAGGAGCGCTGGGGGCCGCGGACGCTCGACCTGGATATCGTCCGGTTCGGCACCCGGCGGCTCCGCGACCCGGACCTGCGGTTGCCCCACCCGGAGCTGCCCAACCGCGACTGGTGGCAGCGGGAGATCGAGGAGCTCGACCGCCTCGCGCCCCTGAAGAAGGACGAGGACTGACCCGATGAGCGCCGAACCGAAGGTGCTGACGATTCCCGACCTGCGCGAGCGGAAGGCCCAGGGCCGGAAGCTCACGGTGCTGACCTGCTACGATGCCCTCTTCGCCCGGCTGCTCGACGGCGCGGTGGACATGCTGCTGGTCGGCGACTCCCTCAACCAGGTCCTGGCGGGGCACTCCACCACCCTGAGCGCCACGCTGGACCAGATGATCTACCACGCCCAGGCCGTCTGCCGCGGCGCCACCCGCACCCTGGTCTTCGTGGACCTCCCGTTCCTGAGCTACCAGGTCACGGTCGAGGAGGCCCTCCGGAACGCCGGCCGGGTCATGAAGGAGACCGGGGCCCACGGCGTGAAGCTGGAGGGCGGGGAGCACATGGCGGAGACGATCCGCGCGCTGGTGCGGATCGGGATTCCGGTGATGGGACACATCGGCCTCACACCGCAGTCCGTCCATCAGCTCGGCGGCTACCGGGTGCAGGGCCGCGATCCCGCCGCGGCCGACCGGCTGCGGAGCGATGCCCGCTTCGTCGAGGAGGCCGGCGCCTGCTCCATGGTGCTGGAGCTGGTGCCCGCCGCGCTCGCCAGCGAGGTGAGCCGGAGCCTCGCGGTGCCCACGATCGGCATCGGCGCCGGCCCCGGGTGCGACGGACAGGTGCTCGTGCTGCATGACATGCTGGGGCTCAACGAGGCCTTCCGGCCCCGCTTCCTCAAGACCTACGCCGAGCTGGCCGGGAGCGTGCGCGAGGCGGCGCGCGCCTTCGCCGAAGACGTGCAGGACGGCAGGTATCCGGGGAAGGAACACAGCTTCGAGTGATGCCCGAGCTGCAGGACATCGCCCCCCTCCGCGCCTGGCGGGAGGCGGAGCGGCGCGCGGGCCGGCGGGTGGGCTTCGTGCCCACGATGGGCGCGCTGCACGCCGGGCACCTCTCGCTGGTGGACCTCGCGGCCCGGACGGCACCGACGGTGCTCATGAGCGTGTTCGTCAACCCGCTGCAGTTCGGTCCCGCCGAGGACTTCGCCCGCTACCCGCGGGACCTGGACCGGGACCGGGCCCTCGCCGCCGGCCGTGGCGTGACCGCGCTGTTCGTTCCCGGGGTGGAGGTGATGTACCCCCCCGGCTCGGAGACCCGCGTGGTGCCGGGCCCAACCGCGGAACGGTGGGAAGGCGCCATGCGGCCGGGGCACTTCACCGGGGTGCTGACGGTGGTGGCCAAGCTGTTCAACCTGGTGCAGCCGGATGTCGCGGTGTTCGGGCAGAAGGATATCCAGCAGGTGACGCTGATCCGCCGGATGGTCCGGGATCTCGATCTGCCGATCGAGATCGCCGTGGGGCCGACCGTGCGTGAGCCCGACGGGCTGGCGTTGAGCAGCCGCAACGCCTACCTGACGGTGGCGGAGCGGGGAGAGGCGCTGTCGTTGAGTCGCTCCCTCCGTGCCGCCGACGCGCTGTGGCGCACGGGTGAGGCGGAGGCGCTGCGGCTTGAATCCCGCATGCGGGAGCAATTCCATGCCGCTCCGGAAGTTACGGTGGACTATATTGCCATCGTGCACCCTGAGACCCTGGTCCCCGTGGAACGTGCGGAACATGGCACGATCGTCGCTGTGGCTGCCCGCGTAGGACGCACCCGGCTGCTCGATAACCACGTGCTTGGGATGGAGTTCCGTTGAACCTGACCGGCGGCGAAGTCCGCCCCACTCCCTCGGGCCTCCGGCCAACACTGCCGGACTGGGCCGTGGTGTCACCCGCCCGTCTGGCTCACATCGAGCGGGTGGCGGGGCTGGTCGCGCACTGGGCGGCGGAGATGGGCGTCCCCGACAGCGAGCGCAATCGCTGGCTGCGTGCGGTCTGGCTGCACGATGCGCTCCGCGACGCCCCCAACGAGGAGCTCGAGCGCTGGGCCCCCACCGTGATCGGGGCCGCGGAACTGCGCCACGGCCCGGCGAGCGCCGCCCGCGCCAAGGCGGACGGGGAGACCGATCGCGGCATGCTGGACGCCGTGCGCTATCACAGCGTCGGCCTCGCCGAGTGGGACATGGTCGGGCGGGTGCTGTACTGCGCGGACTTCCTCGAGCCGGGGCGGGCACACCTGCAGCCGGAGCGCGCCGCCCTTGCCGCCCGCTTTCCCACCGACTCCGGCGGCGTGCTGCGCGAGGTTGCGCGCCTGCGCCTGGGCCGTTCCATCCAGCAGGGCTGGCCGCTCCCCGATCCCACGGTCCGATTCTGGAACTCGCTCCTGCCGCGCGCCGCGGGCTGATCGCCGGCGGCCTCCTCCTGGCCATCGTCGGGCTGGTGTTCCTGGTGCGCGCCCTGCGGCGCGACCAGGTCGAGGGTCACGCCTTCGCCATTCCCTCCTCCAGCGACCACGCGCTCCAGGTCGAAGTGCTGAACGGCAGCGGCCGCACCGGCCTCGCCCGCCTCGGGGCACGGCACCTGCGTCGGCAGGGGATGGATGTGGTGCTCTTTGGGAATGCGGTGGGCGAACGGGCGGACAGCACCCGCGTCATCCTGCGGCGGGGCGCGCGAGACGCCGCCGAGCGGGTGCGCGGCGCCCTCGGGGTGGGCCGGATCGAGGTCGCCACGGACACCTTGCGGCGGGTGGACGTCACCGTTCTCCTGGGGCCGGACTTCCAGCCGGACCTGGCGCAGCGGCCGTGAGGTAGTGGCGCACTCGTTCACGCTCGTGAACACGCCCTGGTGGGGCGGATGCCGCAGTACCTAGCCGGACCGGGGAAGAAAGCCCAGCACCAGGTCCATCACGTTGGTCCCGGTCATCCCGGTCTGGAACAGGTCGCCGGCCGCGGCGAGCGCGGCATTGCTGGCATGGCGGGCCAGGTCCGCCGCCGGGTCCCGGCCCGCGGCCCGGGCCCGGGACCAGGTGCCGCCGTCGGCGAATCCTCCGGCGGCGTCGGTGGGGCCGTCCCGGCCGTCGGTCCCCGCGGCCAGGAGGGTGATCGCTGGGCCCCGGGCGGCCTCCGCGGTGGCCAGGGCGCCGGCCGCGGCGAGGGCTAGTTCCTGCGACCGGCCGCCCAGTCCGGCGTCAGGTGGCAGGGTCACGGTTGTCTCCCCGCCCCAGACCAAAACCGTATCTTTATTCACCCCTCCGGCTTGCGCTCCCGCGACATTTGTGGCATCATAAGCCCGCATGCCCGCCACGAGACGGCGCCCCACATCGGCCGCCTCGCCGGCCAGGGCGGCGTCGAGCAGCCGGGCCTCGCACCCCGCAGCCTCGGCCCGGCGGCACGCCGCCTCCAGCGCCAAACGGTTGCTGGCAATGAGGATGGTGCGGGTGGTGGCAAAGGCCGGAGCATCCGGCTTGGGAGTCTCGGGGAGTTCCCCACGCATGACCGCCGCGAGGTGTTGCCGCAGCGGGGCAGGAAGCTGATCCCACAATCCGGCGGAGCCCAAGGCTTCTCTCACCTCCGCCGCGCTGGACGCATCCGGAACGCAGGGACCCGAACCGATGGACCCCAAGTCGTCCCCGATTACGTCCGAGATTGTGAAATTTTTCACGTGCGCCGGGTGGAGCGCCGCCGCGAGGCGGCCCCCGGCCCAGCGGGCGAAGCGCTTGCGGATCCGGTTCATGGCGGTGATATCGAGGCCGGAGCCAAGCAGAAGTCGGTAGAGGGTCGAGAGATCGGCGGGGGTGATGCCCGCGACCGGGGCGCCGATCAGGCTGGTGGTGCCGCCGGAGAGCAGCACCCAGACTTCGTGGTCGGGGCGCACCCGCTGGACGGCCAGCCCGAGGGCGTCGGCCGCCCCGAGTGATCCTGTGCCCGGTTGCGGATGATCGCCGACCGCGACGGCCAGTGCGGGGTGTGGCGCGGCGGAGGGTTCGGGCACCACCAGGAGGCCGCCCGCCGGCTCCCGGCCGCGGGCCGCGAGCCACTCGACCGCGGCGACGGACATCGGGTGGGCCGCCTTGCCGAGCGCGAGGAGATGGATGGGATGGTCGAGGGAGGCGGCGTGCTGGTCCAGCGCCGTCCGCAGTGCCGGGCCCGGGGCCGCCGCGGTGACGGCCGCCCAATACAGCTCGGTCAGCAGGGCCCGAGGGTCCGCGGGCAGGGAGTCGGTGGGCATGCGGTCGGATCCGGAGGTCGTGGGGTGCGGTGGCGCGGTATGAACATACAGCCACCCGCAAGCATTCGCGCGGACGCCCAGAGCGTCCGGTTCGTCGTGTCTTCAGCGCAGAGGATGGTGCCATGTCTGGCCGCAACTTCCTGTTCGTCCCCGGTCCCACCAACACGCCCGACCGCATCCTCCGGGCGATGCATGTGCCGATGGAGGACCACCGGTCTTCCTCGTTCCCCGAGCTGACCCAGCCGATCTTCCGGGACCTCAAGCGGGTGTTCCAGACCCAGACCGGGACCCCGTTCGTGTTCCCCGGCACCGGCACTGGCGGCTGGGAGTCGGCGCTGGTGAACACCCTCTCGCCGGGCGACAAGGTGCTCACCTTCCGCTACGGGCAGTTCAGCCACCTGTGGATCGACATGATGCAGCGGCTGGGGCTGGACGTGACGGTGGTGGACGTCGAATGGGGCGAAGGGGCGCCGCCGGACCAGCTCCAGGAGCTGCTGACGAAGGACACGGCGCACGCCTACAAGGCGGTGTGCATCGTCCATAACGAGACCGCCACCGGGGTCACCAGCGACATCGGCGCGGTGCGGAAGGCCATCGACGCCGCCAAGCATCCGGCGCTGCTCTTCGTGGACAGCGTCTCGGGCCTCGCGAGCATCGACTTCCGGATGGATGAATGGAAGGTGGACGTCGCGATCACCGGCTCGCAGAAGGGGTTCATGCTCCCCGCCGGCGCCGGGATCGTCTGCGTGGGCCCGCGGGCGCTCGAGGCGGGCAAGACCGCGAAGCTGCCGCGCTGCTACTGGAGCTACGAGGACATGGTGAAGGCCAACGCGACCGGCTACTTCCCCTACACCCCGTCGATCCCGATGCTGTACGGGTTGCGCGAGGCGCTCACCATGCTGCTGGAGGAGGGCATGCCGAACGTCTTTGCCCGGCACCACCGGCTGGCCGAAGGCTGCCGCCGCGCGGTGGCGGCGTGGGGACTCACCCTCTGCGCCAAGGCGCCGAAGTGGCACTCCGACACGGTGAGCGCCATCATGGTGCCGGCCGGCTTCAACGGGGCCGACGTCATCGACGTGGCCTACCGGCGCTACAACTTCGCGCTGGGCGCGGGGCTCAACAAGGTGGCCGGGAAGCTGTTCCGGATCGGCCACCTGGGCGATCTCAACGAGATCACCCTGCTCGCCGGGATCGGCGGGGCGGAGATGGCCATGCGCGATGTCGGCATCAAGGTGGAGTTCGGCAAGGGGGTCGCCGCGGCGCAGCAGTACTGGCTCGAGACCCAGGCGCCGCTGCCGGCCAAGAGGGTGCCGCCACCGGCCGAGGCGGCGGTGGCCAAGAAGCCGGCGGGGGTCGCGTGAGTCATACCCGTTACGAGCCGGCTCGCCCCCGGCTCCAGCGGAGCGAGCTGGCCGTGCCGGGGTCCGCCCCCGCGATGTTCGAGAAGGCGCTGGCCTCTGCCGCCGACTACATCTTCCTCGACCTCGAGGACGCGGTGGCCCCGGCGGACAAGGAGCAGGCGCGGCGCAACGTCATCGAGGCCCTCAACCAGTACGACTGGCGCGGGCAGGGGAAGACGATCTGCGTCCGGGTGAACGGCATCGACACCCACTACTTCTACCGCGACATGGTGGACGTGATCGAGCAGGCGGGGCACCGGCTGGACGTCGTGTTGGTGCCCAAGGTCGGGGTGGCGGCGGACGTCTACCTCACCGACGCGCTGCTCACCCAGATCGAGGCGGCCAAGGGGATCCCGCACCGGATCGGCATCGACGTCCTGATCGAGACCGCCCTCGGCATGGCCAACGTGGAGGCCATCGCCCAGAGTTCGAAGCGGCTGGAGGCGATGCACTTCGGGGTGGCGGACTACGCCGCCAGCATGCGGGCCCGCACGGTGAACATCGGCGGGCTCAACCCCGACTACCCCGGGGACCAGTGGCACGCCAGCCTCACCCGGATGATCGTGGCCTGCCGGGCCTACGGGCTCCGGCCGATCGACGGACCGTTCGGGGATTTCAAGGACCCGGAAGGGTACCTGCTGGCCGCCCGCCGCGGCGCGGCGCTCGGCATCGAGGGGAAGTGGGCCATCCACCCTTCGCAGATCGAGCTCGCGAACGAGGTGTTCTCGCCGCCCGCGGCCGAGGTGGCGCGCGCCCGGCGGATCCTCGACGCGCTGGCCCAGGCTGCGAAGGAAGGGAAGGGGGCCGCCCAGCTCGACGGCAGGATGATTGACGCCGCGAGCGCGCGGATGGCCAACGTGGTGGTGGAAATGGCCGCGGCGATTCAGGCCCGCGGCTGAGCCGAATACCGGAGAACTCACTTGGACATCCACGAATATCAGGCCAAGGAACTGCTCGCCAACTTCGGCGTGGCCGTCCCCCGGGGGGGCGTCGCGTACAGCGCGGAGCAGGCGGTGTACCGCGCCGCGGAGATCGGCGGCGCCCGCTGGGCGGTGAAGGCCCAGATTCATTCCGGCGCGCGGGGCAAGGCCGGGGGCATCAAGCTCTGCACCACCGAGGACGAGGTGCGGAAGGCGGCGACCGAGCTGCTGGGCAAGCGGCTGGTGACCCACCAGACCGGGCCCGAGGGCAAGGTGGTGCACCGGCTCTACGTCGAGGCGGCGGTCCCGATCGAGCGGGAGCTGTACCTCGGCTTCGTGCTGGACCGGAAGACCGAGCGGATCATGCTGGTGGCCCACCCGCACGGCGGGATGGAGATCGAGGAGATCGCCCACACCGAGCCGGAGACCATCCTGCGCCAGGTGATGGAGCCGGCCGTGGGGATGCAGGCTTTCCAGGCGCGGGAGATCGCGTTCGGGCTGGGGCTGCCGGCGGGGACCATCAACCGGATGGTGACCACCCTCATGGGCTGCCACCGCGCCTTCCGCGACCTCGACGCCACGATGGTGGAGATCAATCCCCTGGTGCTCACCCGGGACGGGCAACTGCTCGCGCTGGACGCCAAGATGTCGTTTGACGACAACGCGCTGGTCCGCCGCCCCAACGTGAGCGAGCTGCGGGACCACGCGGAGGAGGACCCCCGCGAGGCACAGGCGGCGGAGCACGGCCTCAATTACGTGGCGCTGGACGGCGAGATCGGCTGCATCATCAACGGCGCCGGCCTGGCCATGGCCACGATGGACATGATCAAGCACGCCGGCGGCTCGCCCGCGAACTTCCTCGACGTGGGCGGCGGCGCCTCCCCCGAACGGGTGGCGATGGCGTTCAAGCTGGTGCTGCAGGACCGGAAGGTGGGCGCGATGCTGGTGAACATCTTCGCCGGCATCAACCGGTGCGACTGGGTGGCCAAGGGGGTGGTGCAGGCGGTGAAGGAGGTCGGGGTGGACGTGCCGCTGGTGCTGCGGCTCGCCGGCACCAACGTGGAGGAGGGCCGGCAGATCATCGCCGAGTCCGGCCTGCCGATCATCACCGCCGACAGCCTGGCCGACGCGGCCGAGAAGGTCGTCGCCGCCTGGAAGAAGGGCAAGGGGAACTGACCATGGCCATCATGATCAACGAACTCACCCGGATCATCATCCAGGGCTTCACCGGCGACAAGGCCACCTTCCACGCCCAGAAGATGATCGAGTACGGCTCCAAGGTGGTGGGCGGCGTGACCCCCGGGAAGGGGGGCCAGACCCACATGGGGCTGCCGGTGTTCAATACCGTGAAGGAAGCGGTGGACACCGTCTACCCGGACGCGAGCCTGATCTTCGTGCCGGCGCCGTTCTGCGCCGACGCCATCATGGAAGCGGCCGATGCCGGCATCAAGCTGGTCTGCTGCATCACGGACGGCATCCCGGCGCAGGACATGATGATGGTGAAGCGCTACCTGCGCCGCTATCCCAAGGAGCGCCGGACCACGCTGGTGGGCCCCAACTGCGCCGGCCTCATCAGTCCCGGCAAGTGCATGCTGGGGATCATGCCCGGCCACATCTACATGGCGGGCAAGGTGGGGCTGGTCACTCGGTCGGGGACCCTGGGGTACGAGGCCGCAAGCCAGATGAAGGACCTCGGCATCGGGGTTTCGTCCAGCATCGGGATCGGCGGCGACCCGATCAACGGCTCCAGCTTCCTCGACGTCCTGGCGCTGTTCGAGGCGGACCCCGAGACCGAAGCGGTGATGATGATCGGCGAAATCGGCGGGCCGCAGGAGGCGGAGGCGGCGCTCTGGGTCAAGGAGCACATGACCAAGCCGGTGATCGGCTACGTGGCCGGCCTCACCGCCCCCAAGGGCCGCCGGATGGGGCATGCCGGGGCGATCATCTCCGCCTTCGGCGACACCGCGGCGGAAAAGGCCGAGATCATGCGCTCGCTGGGGCTCACGGTGGCGAAGAGCCCGGCCCACCTGGGGGAGGCGGTCGCGGAGGCGCTGGCGAAGAAGCCGGCCCGGAAGAAGGCGGGGAGCCGATGACCGCCCGCCCGCGGGTGGTGATCACCCGGAAGATCCCGGCGGCCTGCGAGGCGGAGGCCGCCGCGCGCTTCGACGCGGTGCTCAACCCCGACGATGTGCCGCTCACCTCCGCGCAGCTCACGGAGGCGCTCCGCACCGCCGACGCCCTGCTCCCGACGGTGACCGACAAGATCACCGCCGACGTCCTGGGCACCGCGGGACGGCGGGCGCAGATCGTCAGCAACTTCGGCGTCGGGTTCAACAATATCGACATCGCGGCGGCCAAGGGCCTGGGCATCACGGTCACCAACACCCCGGACGTCCTCACCGACGATACCGCCGACATCGCCATGACGCTCTTGCTGATGGTGGCGCGGCGCGCGGGCGAAGGGGAACGCCACGTCCGGCAGCAGGCGTGGACCGGCTGGCGGCCCACCCACATGCTCGGCGCGCGGGTGTCGGGGAAGACCCTGGGGCTGATCGGCTTCGGCCGGATCGCGAAGGCGGTGGCGCAGCGCGCCCACCACGGGTTCGGGATGCGGATCCTCTTCGCCGATCCCTTCCCGCCGCCGCCCGAGGTGGCGAAGACCCTCGGGGCGGAACAGCGGGCGTCCGTCGAGGACGTGCTGCGCGAGGCGGACTTCGTCTCGCTGCACTGCCCGGCCACCCCCGAGACGCGGCACCTGATGAACGCCGAGCGGCTCCGGCTGATGCAGCGGCATGCCTTCCTGATCAACAGCGCCCGGGGAGATGTTGTGGACGAGGCGGTGCTGGTCGCCGCGCTGCGGCAGGGCACGATCGCGGGCGCGGGGCTCGATGTCTTCGAGCGGGAACCCAGTGTCACCGCGGACCTGCTTGGCATGGAAAACGTGGTGCTGCTGCCGCACCTGGGGAGCGCCACGCTCGAGACCCGCACCGCCATGGGGATGCGGGCGCTGGAGAACCTCTCGCTCTTCTTCGCGGGCCAGCCGGTCCGCGATCGCGTGGTGTGACCCTGGAGCACCAGGCCCCCTTCGAGGCTAACGCCCTCCCTGCCTCCGCCGATCCGCTCGCCGCCAGTGCGGCGCAGTATGCGACGGAGGTGGCCGAGGTGCTGTACGGGCTGCTGGTGGACGTGGTCAAGGTCCGGCACCCGTTCCTGGAGGCGGCGCTGGCCGGCGGCCCGATGGATCCGTCGTGGACCCCCGAACAGCTCGAGGCCTGCCTCCGCGCCCAGGGGATCTGGTTCCAGTTGCTGGCCATCGCGGAGCAGAACGCCGGGATGCGCCGCCGCCGCCAGACCGAGACCGAGCGGGGCTTCGAGCAGGTGCGGGGCACCCTGCCGCAGGTGCTGCACGAGATCGCCGCCGAAGGCCTCGCGACCCCCGACCAGGTGCGACAGCTGCTCCGCGACCTGCGGGTGCGGCCCACCATCACCGCCCATCCCACCGAGGCCAAGCGGGTGACGGTGCTGGAAAAGCACCGCCGCATCTACCGCAAGCTGGTGGAGCTGGAATCCCCCCGCTGGACCCCGCGGGAACGGACCCAGCTGGCGGAGGCGCTGCGCGCCGACATCGAACTCCTGTGGATGACCGGCGAGCTGCGGCTGGAGAAGCCCACCGTGCCGCAGGAGGTCTACTGGGGGCTGCACTTCTTCAGCGAGACGCTGTTCGAGGCCACCAGCGAGATGCTGGAAAAGCTGGACCGGGTGCTGGCCCACACCTGGCCCGGGGAGCGCTTCGCGATCCCGCCGTTCTTCCAGTTCGGCAGCTGGATCGGCGGGGACCGGGACGGCAATCCCTTCGTCACCAACGACGTCACCCGGCGCACCCTGGCCGAGAACCGGGTGACGAGCCTGCTGCGCTACCGGCAGCGGATGGCGGAGCTGCTCAAGACCCTGAGCATCACCGAACGGGCGCTGCCGGTGGCTCCCGCCTTCCGCGCCGCGCTGGACCGGGCGCTGGCCCTCGTACCCGACGGCGCCGGCATCGTGAGCCGGAACCCCGGGGAAGTCTTCCGCCAGTTCCTCGCCTGCGTGATGCGCCGGCTCGAGGGGGCGCTGCACCACGCGGAGGCGGGCCGCACCGCGCCCGTGGCGGAGGGCTATGCGTCCGCCGATGAACTGCTGGCGGATATCCGGATGCTGGAAGCCGCCCTGCACGACGGCGGGAGCGGCAACCTCGCCGATCTCCTGGTGCGGCCGATCCGCCGGGAGATCGAGACCTTCCGCTTCAGCACCGTCCGCCTCGACCTGCGGGAGAACGCCGCGCGGCTCACCCAGGCGGTTGTGGCCCTCTGGCGCGCCGCCACCGGCCGCACCGACGATCCTCCCGCCTCCGACTCCGAGGAATGGAAGCTGTGGCTGCTCGCGGAACTGGCGCGCCCCCGGCGGGCCGAACAGCCGCTGGAGCGCTACCCCGAGGAGGTGCGGGAGACCATCGGGATGTTCCGCCTGGTGCGGGAGATGCGGGCGGAGCTCGACCGCGAAGCCTTCGGCAGTTTCGTGCTGAGCATGACCCGCGAGGTGGCCGACGTGCTCGGCGCCTACCTGCTGGCAAAGGAGGGGGGACTCTTCGCCGACGAGGCCGGCACCGAGAGTTCCACTCTGCCGATCGTGCCGCTGTTCGAGACCATCGAGGACCTGCACCGGGCCCCCGCGATCATGCGTGAGCTGCTCGGGGTCCCGGTGGTGCGGCGGTCGGTGCGCGCCCTGGGGGGCACGCAGGAGGTGATGATCGGCTATTCCGACAGCAACAAGGACGGCGGGTACCTGTCATCCAACTGGGAGCTGTTCAAGGCCCAGGCGCGGCTGACGCGGCTGGGGGAGGAGCTGGGCGTTCCCATCAGCTTCTTCCATGGCCGGGGCGGCTCGGTGAGCCGGGGCGGCGCCCCGCTTGGCCGCGCGATCGCCGCCCAGCCCGCCGGCTCCATCCGGGGCCGGATGCGGATCACCGAACAGGGGGAGGTCGTCTCCCTGAAGTACGCCAACCGGGGCACCGCCCAGTACCAGGTGGAGTTGCTGGCGGCCAGCGTGATCGAGCACTCGCTGCGCTCCGAGAAGGAAGCGGCCCTCCGGCCGACCGCGGAGTACGACGAGGCGCTGGAGGCGCTCTCCGGCGCGGCCCAGGCGGCGTACCGCCGGTTCGTCGAGCGGCCCGACCTCCTCGCCTATTTCAGCGCGGCCAGCCCGCTTGAGGAACTCACCCGGCTCAACATCGGGTCCCGTCCCGCGCGGCGTACCGGCGCCCGCACCCTGGCGGACCTGCGCGCCATCCCCTGGGTCTTTGCCTGGTCCCAGAACCGGCATTTCATCACCGGCTGGTACGGCCTTGGCAGCGGCCTCGACAACTTCATGCAGATCCGCGGGGAGCGGGGCCAGAAGCTCCTGGCGCGCATGTACGAGGAGTCGCGGCTCTTCCGGCTGGTCCTGGACGAGGTCGAGAAGACCCTTTCCTATGTGGACCTCGATATTGCGCGGCTCTACGCCGAGCTGGTGCCGGAGCCGGCCACCCGGGAGGCGATCTTCGGGATGGTGGAGGCCGAGTACCGGCGGACGGTGGAGGCGGTTCTGCGCGTGACCGGCGGGACCGAGCTGGCGGAGCGGTTCCCCCGGTTCCGCCGCCGGCTGGTGCGCCGACTCTCGACCATCAATCAGGTCAGCCGGCAGCAGGTGGAGCTGCTGCGCCGCTTCCGGGCGGCGGCAGGGGAGGAGGAGCGGCAGGAATACCTCTCCGCGCTGCTGCTTTCCATCAATTGCATCTCGAGCGGGTTCGGCGCCACCGGTTAGGCGGCCGACCCCGCCGCGCTTGTGGCGACCGACCCGCAGGGCCCGCACCACAGTGATACACATCACAAACATCATCTTGACTTCATGAAAACTTGAAACACTTTGGGGCACCGGGGCTTAGGCCGGTCACCAGGGTGTGACGTTTCGTGGCCCGAAACCTGATACAGGAGGGTCGGCCACGTGGGTCTTGGCCTTTCGTTGGCCCCAACTCGATCTGGACCGACCACCATGCGATCACCCCTACGTTTCGGGCTGGCTGCCGCCACGCTCGCTCTTCTGGTCACCTCTCCCGCCTCCGCCAAGCCTGGGAATGGCGGCGGGCCCGGCAATGGTGGCGGGAGTCCCGGCAACGGCGGCCAGCCCGGGGGCGGGAGCGGCTCGGTGAGCAGCGGGTTCAGCTGGAACGGGATGACGGTGTGCGGGGGGAACTCGTTCTCGACCTGCGCCTCCGTCACCGTGACCTCGGTGTGGAATGCCGCCACCAACACGGCGGTGATCACCATGAAGGTCACCAACCTGTCCGGCACCCAGGGCACCTACGCCAACACCATCTTCACCCAGATGGGAATCTGGAACCTGCCGAAGGGGACCAGCTACAGCGGCAGCTTCACGGCGGCGGACCAGAACGGCACGGCGCTCGGGGGCTGGCAGACCGGCACCAACGGCCTGAGCGGCGCGGGGATCCAGAAGGATGTGCGGGGGGTGGATCCGACCCAGGGCATCAACGGTGGGCTGGCCTCCGGGGGGACGTACGTCTTCAGCTTCACGCTGAGCGGGGTGAACAACGCCCTGGACTTGAGCACGATCGGCTTCGCGCTGCACGGCCAGGCCGGTCCGAATGGCTGTTCCACCAAGCTGGTCATCGGGGCGGATGGTTCGGGGAATACCCCCGGCAACCCCGGCAACTGCGTGATCATCCCGCCGCCGCCGCCGACCGTCACTCCGGAGCCGATCTCGATGACGCTCCTTGCCACCGGTCTCGTCGGGGTGGGGATCGCCGGGCGGCGCCGGCGGAACCAGCTCAATAGCAACTGAGCGGCGCCTGACGACCTGACAACGAGCGGCCCCGGCGCACTGCACCGGGGCCGCCGTGTCATTCAGGAGGGGTCAGGGGGTGGCGTCGGCCGGCTTCCGGGGGCGAGCCGGGCGGGCTTCGCTCTCCACCCGGAGTTGGCCACAGGCGGCGCTGATGTCGAGTCCCCGGCTCCGGCGGACGACGGCCTCGACGCCCTGGGTGAGCAGCCGGTCCGCGAAGGCCCGGATTCGGGCCGGCGCCGTGGAGGTGAGCCCCGGGGCGCCGCCGGGGTGGAGCGGGAGCAGGTTCACCAGGGCCGACATCCTCCGGGCCAGGCGCGCCAGCTGGTCGGCATCGCGGTCGCTGTCGTTCCGGCCGCCGATCAGGACGTACTCGAAGGTGATCCGCTTGGTGAAGGCGCGGGCAGCCTGCAGCACCTCGGCCAGGGGGTACTTCTTCTCGATGGGCATCAGGGCCAGGCGCCGTTCCGGGTCGGCGGCGTGCAGCGAGATCGCCAGCCGGAACTGCTCCGGCCGGGCCGCGAGCGCCTGCATGCCGGGTACGATCCCCACGGTGGAGACGGTGATGTGGCGGGCGCCGATCCCCAGTCCCTCGGGGGCATTGAGGATTGTCAGCGCCACGTCCACGCCGGCCCAGTTGAGCAGCGGTTCCCCCATCCCCATGAAGACGATGTTCGTGGGGCGGAGGTCCGGGGTGCGCAGGATGACTTCGCGGGCCTGCCCGGCGATCTCGAATGGGGAGAGGTTGCGTCGGAAACCCATCCGCCCGGTGGCGCAGAAGATGCACCCCAAGGCGCATCCCGCCTGAGATGAAATACAGAGGGTCCGGCGCTCGCCAGATGGAATGAGCACGGACTCGATCGCTTCGCCGTCGGCCAGGCGCCACAGGAACTTCCGGGTGCCGTCGCTCGAGATCTGTTCCTGCGCCAGGTCCAGGCGCGGGAGCGGCCAGTCGGCCTGCAGCCGCTCCCGGAGCGACCGGGGCAGGTCGGTGGCGTCCCCCCAGGCGGGGAGCGGGCGGGCCCAGAGATAGGGCAGGAGCTGCCGGGCCCGGAAGGCGGGGAGATTCCGCTCCTGGCACCAGCCGGCGAGCCGGGCAGCGGCCTCGGCGGGGGGCAGATCGAGAATCGTGGCGGGGGCGGTGCGTCTAGTGGTCATCCTCTAGCAAAGATAACCGGCCGCTGGAAGGTGGGGGCGCGCCACAGGGCGTGGCGCGCGGGCGACAGGGACTGTGGCGCAAGTGGGCGATTGACCGCGTGACCTGACTCGCTATTTTTGTCCATCCTTCCAGCCGGGGCGGCCGCCGCCCCAACCGTAACACGACATCGCGATGTTCCTCCGGCAGTCGTCGCTCCCTTCCCTCGGGGCCGCGCGCCGCCGGTACTTTCATACCCCTCGGAGGCTTCATGCAGAAGAAGCTGCTCGCGCTGGCATGTTCCGCCCTCTTCGTCGCTGCCGCCTGTTCGGACAGCCCGATGGCCACCAACCAGGAACCGCTGCTCAGTGTGACCCGTCCGGCCACACAGCTCATTCCTGGCCGGTACATCGTGCTCTTCAAGAAGGGCAAGGTCGGAGACGTGCGGGGCGAGGCCCAGCGGATCGTGTCGGCCGATGGCGGGCGGATGCTGTTCGTCTATGAGCATGCCACCCACGGCTTCGCCGCCGACCTTTCGGACGCCGCCATTGAGCGGCTGCGCCGGGACCCGAACGTCGAAGTGATCCAGCAGGACGGCATCGTCAAGCTCGACGCGACCCAGACCCCGACGCCCTCCTGGGGCCTCGACCGCATCGACCAGGCGAACCTCCCGCTCGACAACAGCTACACCTACCCGAACACCGGCACCGGGGTCCACTTCTACGGGATCGACACCGGCATCCTCGGGGGCATCAACGGGGCGGCGGGGGCGCACAATGAATTCACCGGCCGCATGAGCACCGGGTTCGACGCCATCACCATCGGCGGCAACGCCAATGACTGCAACGGCCACGGCAGCCACACCGCCTCGACCGCGGCCGGCACCGTGTACGGCGTCGCCAAGCAGGCCACCATCCACCCGGTCCGGGTGCTGGGCTGCGGCGGGTCGGGCACCTTCGCCCAGGTCCAGGCCGGCATCAACTGGGTCACCGGTGACCACCAGGCCCACCCCGGCCAGCTCTCGGTCGCCAACATGAGCCTCGGCGGCAGTGGCGACGTCGCCACCGACAACGCGGTGCGCGCCTCGATCGCGGCCGGCGTGGTGTACAGCCTGTCGTCCGGCAACAGCTCCACCGACGCCTGCAGCCAGAGCCCGGCGCGGGTACTCGAGGGGCTGACGGTCAACGCCAGCGACATCACCGACAAGCACGCCTCGTTCTCCAACGGCGGCCCCTGCTCCGACCTCTACGCCCCGGGCGTCAACATCACCGCGGCCTGGATCGGCAGCACCAGCGCCACCAACACCATCAGCGGCACCTCGATGGCCGCCCCGCACGTGGCCGGCGTCGCCGCCCTGTACCTCGCCGCCAACGGCAGCTCCACCGTGCCGACCGTCAACGCGGCGATCATCAACAACGCCACCGCCAACAAGATCACCAACATCCCGGTCTTCGTCGGCACCACCCCGAACAAGCTGCTCAACATGCAGTTCATCGGCGGCGGCCCGTCGAACGTGCCCCCGGTGGCGGCGTTCACCTACAACTGCACCGGCCTGACCTGCAGCTTCACCAGCACCTCCACCGACTCCGACGGCACCATCGTCGGCTACTCGTGGAAGCTGCAGAACGGCAACACCGTCTCGACCGCGTCGAGCTTCAACCGCACCTTCAACGCGCCGACGACCTTCAACCTCACGCTGACCGTCACCGACAACGGCGGCGCCAGCACCAGCATCACCCAGCAGGTCGTGGTGACGGGCGGTGGCTCGAACGTGCCGCCGGTGGCCAGCTTCACCTACAGCTGCGTCGCGGCCACCCACACCTGCACCTTCACCAGCACTTCCACCGACTCGGACGGCACCATCGCGTCCTACGCGTGGAAGACGACCAACGGCACCACGATTTCGACGGCCAGCAGCTTTGTGAAGGCCTTCCCGTCGGCCCGGACGATGAACCTGTCGCTCACGGTCACCGATAACGGCGGGGCGTCGCACACCGTCACCCAGAGCGTTACCGTTCCCTGAACGGACTGACTGACGCTCGCCAGCCGCCGGGTCCTCACGGGCCCGGCGGTTTGGTTTTCCGGCCCCGGGCAAAGCCCCTAACTCATCATGCCTGAATCGGTTGCCGGGCCCCCGCCGGGCCGTTAGGTTCCCCGGACACCCCAGCCCGGGACCGGATTGCTCCTCACCGAACTCCTGACCGTCGACCGCATCAAGGTGCCGCTCGCGGCCACCGACAAGCCCGCGGCCCTGCGCGAGCTGACCCAGCTCCTCGCCGGCCTGGCCGGGGTCCCGCCCGGGCCGCTGCTGGCCGCGATCGAGGAGCGGGAACGGGTGCTCTCCACCGGCATCGGTCATGGCATCGCGATCCCGCACGCCAAGTCCCCCCTGGTCAACGACCTGGTCCTGGTCGCCGGCACCGCGCCGGCCGGCATTCCCTTCGACGCGCTGGACGGGGAACCGGTCCGGCTGCTCTTCCTGTTGATCGGGCCGGAGTCGGCGGCCGGGCAGCATGTGAAGGCGCTCTCCCGGATAGCGCGGCTGGTGCGGCGGGAGAGCGTGCGGGAGGTGCTGGTGGCGGCGCCGGACCCGACGCGCTTTCAGCAGAGCCTCATGGAGGCGGAAGAACGATGAGCGGGGCGACATCCCTTCGGACCCACCGGGCCGGGAGCCTCCGCCGGGAGCAGGTGGGCCAGCAGGTCCGGCTGGGCGGCTGGGTCCACCGGGTGCGCGACCTCGGCGGCGTGGTGTTCATGGACCTGCGGGACCGGGACGGGCTGGTGCAGCTCTCCTTCGATCCCCGGTTCACCAGCCCCGAGGTGTTGAAGCTCGCGGCGGCCGTGGGCACGGAGTCGGTGGTGCTGGTCGAGGGCGTGGTGGCGCTCCGGCCCGAATCGGCGCGGGACGCGTCCATCGCCTCCCGCGAGGTCGAGGTGCAGGTGCGCGGCTTCCGGGTGGTGGGACCGGCCCAGGTGCCGGCGATCCCGGTGGCGCGAAAGGAGGGGGAGGAACTCGCTGCCGAGGAGTTGCGCCTCAAGCACCGCACCCTGGACCTGCGCCGGCCGGAGCTGCAGCAGAACCTGCTGTTGCGCCACCGGCTGGCCCAGCGAGCCCGGCGCACCCTCAGCGACCTCGGGTTCCTCGAGATCGAGACCCCGATCCTCACCAAGCCCACCCCGGAAGGCGCCCGCGACTACCTGGTGCCGAGCCGGGTGCAGCCGGGAGAGTTCTACGCGCTGCCCCAATCACCGCAGATCTACAAGCAGCTGCTGATGGTGGCCGGCTTCGACCGGTATTTCCAGATTGCCCGCTGCTTCCGCGATGAGGACCTGCGCGCCGACCGGCAGCCGGAGTTCACCCAGATCGACATCGAGGCCTCGTTCGTCCAGCAGGACGACGTGATGGACGTCATCGAGGCGGTGCTGGTGGCGCTCTGGGACGAGGCGGGACACCCCGTGCCCCGCCCATTCCGGCGGCTGGCGTACCGCGAGGCGATGGAGCGCTGGGGGATCGACAAGCCGGACCTGCGGTATGGGTTCGAGCTCTCGGACCTGACCGGGCAGGTCGGCACGGATGCGGCGGACTTCGTGCATGCGGCCCTCGCCGCCGGCGGCCGGCTCCGCGGCCTGAGCGTCCCGGGCGCCACGTTCAGCCGGAAGGACCTCGACGCCATGGCCCAGGCGGTCAAGGCGGCGAAGGCGGGCGGCCTCATCTGGGCCCGCCGGACGTCGCAGGGCTGGGAGGGGCAGGGGGTGAAGGCCGCCGGGACCGCGACACTGGCGGCGCACGGCGGCGCCGAGGGCGACCTGCTGCTGGCGGTGGTGGGCCCGGACGGGGTGACCAATCCCGCGCTGCACGCGGTGCGGACGGAGGTGATCCGCAAGCTCAATCCCCCGCGGCTCACCGAGCACGCCTTCTGCTGGGTGGTGGACTTCCCGCTGTTCGAGAAGGACGCGGCGAGCGGGGAATGGATCTTCACCCATCACCCCTTCACCGCGCCGCACCCGGAGGACGCCGCGTTCTTCGACAGCGATCCGGGCCGCTGCCGGGCGCTGCACTACGACGCGGTCTATAACGGCAACGAGCTCGGATCCGGCTCCATCCGCATCACCGACCCGGTGCTGCAGGGGGCGGTGTTCCGGAAGCTCGGGATCGGCGCCGAGGACCAGCGCCGCCGCTTCGGCTTCCTGCTGGATGCGCTGGCCACGGGGGCGCCGCCCCACGGCGGGTTCGCCATCGGCTTCGACCGGGTGGCGATGCTGCTGTCCGGCGCCGGCAGCCTGCGGGACGTGATCGCCTTTCCCAAGACGACCGCCGCCCGGGCCCTGTTCGAGGGGGCGCCGACGCCGGTGAAGGACGACGACCTGAAAGCGCTGCACATTCAACTTCGGAGCCAGGCCGACCGGGGTTCACCCCCTCCCTGACGAGGAGCCCGCACCGCATGACTGACGACGTCCAGCATCGCCTCTCCACCGAAGGTGCCGACCCGCTGCTGCTCGCGGGCGTGAACGACGCGAACCTGCTCGAGCTGGGGCGCGCCACCGGGGTCCGCGCCACCATGCGCGGCGACACCCTCACGCTCGGCGGGAGCCTGGAGGTGGTGGAACGGGCCACCCCGGTGGTGCAGGGGATGCTGGAGCTGGCCCGCATGGGAGAGACGGTGACGCCGGAGGACGTGGCCCGCCTGGTTGCGGCGGGGCCGCTTACCGAGGGCACGGGGGCCCCGGACCACAAGATCATCCTGCCGGGGCTCCGCCGGGTCATCGCCGCGAAGACGGCGGGGCAGCGGGACTACCTGCAGGCGATCGGCACCCATGACATCGTGATCGGGATCGGGCCGGCGGGGACGGGCAAGACCTACCTCGCGGTGGCCAAGGCGGTGGAATCGCTGGCGCGGAAGCGGGTGCGGCGCATCGTGCTGGCCCGGCCCGCGGTGGAGGCGGGGGAGTCCCTCGGCTTCCTCCCCGGCGACCTGCAGGCCAAGGTGGATCCCTACCTCCGCCCGCTGTACGACGCGCTCGAAGACATGATGCCCCACGACCGGGTGCAGAAGGCGCTGGAACAGCGGGTGATCGAGATCGCCCCGCTGGCCTATATGCGCGGCCGCACGCTCCAGGACGCCTTCATCATCCTCGATGAGGCGCAGAATGCCACCGGCGCCCAGATGAAGATGTTCCTCACCCGCCTCGGGGTGAACAGCAAGGTGGTGGTCACCGGCGACAAGACCCAGATCGACCTGCCGCGGCGGGAGGACTCGGGGCTGGTGCAGATCGAGCGGATCCTCCCCGGCGTGGACGGCATCTCCTTCTGTTACCTGGACGAGACCGACGTGGTCCGGCACCGCCTGGTTCGCGAGATCATCCGCGCCTACGCGGACGACCAGAAAGGTTGAGCGCCGCGGCCCCTCGGCGGCTGGCCGTCGCCGTCGCCGGCCGGGTGCCGCTGCCGGCCGCCACGATCGCCCGCGTGGTGCGGGCGGTCGTCGCCGGCGAGTCCTCGCGCCGCTCGCGGCCGGCGGCCCGCCTCATCTCGGTTCAGGTCACCTTCCTGCTGCGGCCGGCCATGCGCCGGCTCAACCGGGAATGGAAGGGCCACGACCATCCCACCGACGTGCTCTCCTTTGCCTTGCCGGGGCCGGGAGGCGACCTTCTCGGGGACGTGTACATTTGTCCCGCCGTGGCCCGGCGCCAGGCCCGCGACTTCGGCGTGACGCCACGGGAGGAACTGCTCCGCCTCGTGATCCACGGCACGCTGCATCTCCTTGGCCACGATCACCCGGAGGGCGCCGGCCGCACCCGCGGGGTGATGTGGCGCCGGCAGGAAGGGTACGTCTCCAGGCTCGCATGATCGAAACCCTGCACCACCTCCTGACCCCCTTCGCGACCCTCTGCTTCTCGCTCTGGGCCGCCTGGCTCTCGTTCGCGGCGGAGGCGGACGCGGAGGTGCCGCGCATCCTGGCCGACCAGCAGATCGGGGAAGGGGGCCGGTTGCCGCCGGCCCGGGCGCTCTACGCCGGCCACCTCTTCCTGCTGGTGCTGGCGGGCGCGGCGGCGGGGACGGCGGAGACCTGGTGGGAGTGGAGCACCGTGGGGGCGACCCTCCGGCTGCTGCTCGGGGTGCTGCTGGTGTGGGTGGTCGCAAGCCTCCTACCCCGGGTGCTCGCCGCGGTGGCACCGGACCTTCCCCCGCTGGTGCGGCCCGCCGCGCTCCGGAGCCTGCGGGTGTTCTCGCCGCTGCTCCGGCTGGTGGCCCGGGCCGACAACCGGATCCGCCCCGCCACGCCGCCCCTCAACCGCGAGAGCGGCCCCGCCCGCCGCGACATGCTGCTCGGGCTCTTCTCGCTGGCCGACATGACCGTGGCCGAGGTGATGACGCCGCGCATCGACATCATCGCGGTGGACACCTCCGCCAGCCGGGACGAGGTCGTGGCCACGCTCCGCAGCTCGGAACATGCGCGGATGCTGGTGTACGACGGCCATCCGGACGCGGTGGTGGGGGTGCTCTACGCCAAGGACATGGTGGCGAGCCTCCCCCAGGGTGGGGACACCGAGGACTGGCATGTGTTCATCCGGCCGGCCGCGTTCGTGCCGGAGGGCAAGACGCTGGACCGCCAGATGCGGGACTTCCAGCGCGGCCCGAGCCATCTCGCGGTGGTGGTGGACGAGTTCGGCGGCACCGCCGGCCTGATTACCCTGGAGGACATCCTCGAGGAGGTCGTCGGGGAGATCCAGGACGAGCACGATACCGACGAGGTGCCCCCGATCGTCGAGGACGAGGAAGGGCGGGTGTCGGTCGAGGGGGGTGTCTCGCTCGCCGAGCTGGAGGCGCGGCTGGGGCACCAGTTCCAGCGGGATGACGTCACCACCGTGGGCGGCCTGGCGCTGGACCTGTTCGGCCGGGTGCCGCGGAGCGGGGAGCGCACCGAGGTGGACGGCTTCGGGCTGGTGGCGGAGCAGGTGGCGCGGCGCCGGGTGCGGCGGGTGCTGATCACCCCGCCGGCGCGCGCCGAGGTCGAGTCGGGGCGGGACGACGGATGATCTGGACCGTCCTCGCCATCGGGCTCGGGCTCGCCATCTTCGGCGCCGTCGCGGGGACGGCGCTGGTCTCGCTCAGCCGCCTGGAACTCACCCGCGCGGTCGCGGGCCAGCTCAAGGGGAATCCCGGGAGCCTGGGCTGGCTGGCCCAGATGGAGCAGTACCTCGGCGTCACCGCCACCCTCACCGCGCTGGGGATGATCCTCATCGGCGCGGCGCTCCCCTCGTTCTTCACCGGCTACACCCTCTCGGCGCTGGCGCTGGTGCTGGTCCTAGTTGCGGTGCCCGGCGTGCTCCTGGCCGGGTACTTCATCCCCCGGTGGCTGGCCCGGCGCCGGGCGGAGCGGCTGCGGGACCTGGTGGTGCCGGTGCTCCGTCCGCTGGCCGCGGTCCTGGGGCTGGTCCTGCCGGCCCGCACGGTGCCGGGCGCGAGCGAGCTCCGCGCGGTATGGCGGGAAGGGGCCGCGGGCGGCCTCGCCGCGGATGACGAGCTGCTCATGGTCGGCGGGGTGATGACCTTCACCGAGCGCGCGGCCCGCGAGGTGATGACTCCGCGCACCGACATCGTGGCCGTGGCGGAGCACGACAGCCTCGAGGACATCGCCTCGGTCTTTGCGCAGAGCGGCTACAGCCGCCTCCCGGTCTACCGCGGGACGCTGGACGAGATCGTCGGCATGCTGCACGCCTTCGATCTCTTCCGGCTCCAGCCGGGCGACCAGCTCCCCATCCGGCCGGTGGCCAACGCCCCCGCGAGCCGCACCTGCGGCGACCTGCTGCTCGACATGCAGCGGGAGCGGCGGCACCTGGCGGTGGTGCTGGATGAGTTCGGCGGCACCCAGGGGATCGTGACGCTCGAGGACCTGCTGGAGGAGCTGGTGGGCGAGATCTTTGACGAGCACGATCCCGCCCCGCTGTCGGGCGGCGCCGGGCCGGTGCTCTTCGAGGCGGATGGCAGCACCCCGGTCGGCGCCATCGAGGAGCGGTTCGAGGTGGCGCTGCCGGACACCCGGCTGCGCACCGCCGGCGGCCTGCTCACCGAGCTGGCCGGGCGCATCCCCCAGGCGGGGGAGCGGTTCCTGGTGCGGGGGCTCGAATTCGAAATCGTCCAGGCTTCGCCCACCCGGGTGGACCGGCTGCTCATCCGCCGCGGGGCCGCCGCCGCGACCGTCCTGTCTCCCCCCGCCGGAGCCGATCGCCCGTGAGCCGCGCCACCACGATTGTCCGCTCCATGCTGGAGCTGATCCGCCGCGGCAACCTCCGCGGCTTCCTGGCGCTGGCGGAGAAGGCGGAGCCCGCCGACCTGGGCGACGTGCTCTCCTCGCTGGATGACGTGGAGCGGCTGCAGGTGGTGCGGGCGCTGCCGGCGCGGCTCTCCGGCGCGGCGCTGATGGAGATGCCGGACGAGGCCCAGATGGGCGAGACCATGGAGAGTCTCGCCGTCGAGTCGCCGGAGACCGCCGGCGAGATCGTCGAGGAACTGCCGGACGACGAGGCCGCCGACCTGGTGGGCGGGCTCGACCCCGAGGACCAGGAACGGATCCTGGCGGAGGTGGAGGACCGCGAGGAGATCGAGGAGCTCCTCCGCTACGATCCGAAGACCGCCGGCGGCCTGATGACGGCGCAGGTCGTCACGGTTCGCGCCGACACCACGGCGGGCGCCGCCATCGAGTCCCTCCGCCGCCAGGCGGAGGAGATCCAGGACTTCTCCCAGGTGTACGTGGTGGACGACGCCGACCACCTGCTCGGGGTCCTGCCCATCAAGTCGCTGGTCACCAGCCGGGTGGACCGCGTGGTGCGCGACCTGATGGAGGACACCGAGATCCGGGTGCCGCCGGAGCTGGACCAGGAAGAGGTCGCCCGGCTGATGAGCCGCTACAACGTCCCGGCGGTGCCGGTGGTGGATCCGGGCGGCAAGCTGCTGGGGCAGGTGACCTTCGACGACGTCATCGACGTGGTCGAGGCCGAGCAGACCGAGGACCTGCTCAAGTTCGGCGGCACCTCGGCCGATGAAGAGCTGGCCGCCCCGTGGACCGCGGCCGTCCGGAGCCGGCTGCCCTGGCTGCTGGTCAACCTGTGCACGGCGTTCGTCGCGGGGGGAGTGGTGTATCTCTTCCAGGGCGAGCTGGTGAAAGTGATCACGCTGACGATCTGGATGCCGATCATCGCCGGGATGGGGGGCAACGGCGGCACCCAGGCGCTCGCGGTCACGGTGCGGCGGGTGGCGCTGGGGCTGATCCCGCAGGGCCGGGCCGCGAGCGTCGTGGGCAAGGAGGTGCTGGCGGGGCTGATCAACGGCATGGTGGTAGGGTCCGTGGCCACGCTGGTGGCGCTGTTGCTCGGTCACGGCATGCAGCTGGGGCTGGTGGTGTTCCTCGCCATGACGGGCAATCTCTTCGTGGCCGGCTTCGCCGGCGCCTTCATCCCGCTGGTGCTCTCCCGGTTCGGGATCGATCCCGCCGTGGCCAGCTCGATCTTCGTCACGACGTTTACCGACGTCTGCGGCTTCCTGCTGCTCTTCGGGCTGACCTCGGCGCTGCTGGGGGTGTAGACGGTAAGGCGGAAGGGCGGTAAGGCGGGATCGTCCCGCCCTACCGCCCTACCGCCCTACCGCCCGCTTCACCACCCCAACTGCACCTCCGCCCGGCTGTACAGGAAGCGGCCGTTGTAGCCGAAGGGGCTCGCGGCCGCCCAGGGGAAGGTGCCGAAGTTGTTGTTGTAGTCCTTGGACCGGTCGCCGGTGCTGCTGTCCACCACCCGGTTGGAACTGGGCTGGTCGGGATAGATGTCGAACAGGTTCCGGGCCCCGATGGCGAGCTTCACCTGGTTGAAGCTGTACCCCAGTTCCAGGTCGATCAGGGTCTTGGAGCCGTACCGCTCGCGGCAGAGGTCGCAGAACCCGGGCTGGGCCGAGGAGAACTTGCCGTAGTAGGAGGCGCGGCCGAGGGCGCGGAAGCGCCCGTTTTCATACTGGGTGGTGAGGGTGCCGCGCCAGTCGGGCCGTTCCTCGGTGATCGCGATGTAGCCCACCGTGTCCATCAGCCCCGGCTCGAGGGAGTTCTGCAGCACCGTCGGGAGGTCATCGATGTGGGTGATGGTGTTCTTGGTGTAGTTCACCCCGGCATCGAAGGTGAGCGACCCGCTCGCCCCCGCGGGCACCCGCAGGCTCGCCGCCAGGTCCACGCCCTGGGTCTTGGTGTCGAGCCCGTTGGTGAAGTACTGCACCCCGCCCACCCCCGAGAAGCCCCCGCCCGCGAGGATCGCCAGCGTGGTGTCGTCGTCGAAGGTGGCGCCGAGCAGGATCCGGTCGTTGATCTTGATGTGGTAGAAGTCCAGCGTGAGGGTCAGGTTGTCGCGTGGCGTGACCGCGAGGCCGGCGCTCAGGTTGAACGAGGTCTCCTCCTTGAGGTCCTTGGCGCCCAGGAGCCGCGAGGCGGGATGGTCCACCGGGTAGTTGCCCACCTCCACCAGCGATCCCGCGATGTAGCTGGTGGTGATGTGGCTGAAGTAGATCTGGCTCAGCCCCGGCGCCCGGAACCCGGTGCTCGCGGCGCCGCGGAAGACCAGCCGCTCGCTGGGCTGGAAGCGGAGCGCCAGCTTGCCGGAGAGATTGGACCCGAAGTCGCTGTAGTTCTCGTACCGCCCCGCCACGTTGGCCAGCACCTGCTCCGAGAGGTTGGTCTCGAGATCGGTGTAGAAGCCGAAGTTGGTGCGGGAGTGGTCGCTGGCGTCGCTGGGGGCGAAGCCGCCGAAGACCGAGGACCCGCCCGGCGCCGGCCCGCTGGAGTCCTGCGCCTGGTGGTTCCCGTTGATCCACGAGGCCCGCTCACCGGCCGTGATTTCGTACTGCTCCCGCCGCACCGTGGCGCCGATCGCCACGTTGACCGGGTTGGGGAGGCCGATGGTGACCTCCCGGGCCACGTTCACGGCGCCCAGCACCTCGCTCCGCTCCAGCCGTCCGGCGAAGAACGAGGTCTGGTTCGGGATCCCGGGGTCGTCGGATGTTCCGAGGGTGCCATCGGCGCCCGGCGCGCAGGCCGTCACCAGGCAGGGGCCCAGGGAGGCGTTGAGCGTATTGCGCAGGTTGTAGTCGAAGCGGTTGCGGCCGTAGGTGCCGCCGAAATCAATGGCCCAGCCGCCGGCGCTGGTGCGGAGCCCGCCGGCCACGGAGTAGTCCGCCACCTTGGGCCGGAACTCCGGCAGGAAGCCGTTGGGATAGATCTCGGGCCAGTTGCGGCCGCCGTCGAAGTAGCGCCAGTAGCCGTTGCCGGTCCCCACTCGGTGGGCGTAGCCGCCGAAGGCGTACAGCTCGGTGCTCCCGCCGCTGCCCACGGGCATCCGGAAGTTGGCGAAGGTCATCGCGTCCTTCTCCAGACCGTCACCCCAGTGGAGGTTGGGCTGGGGGATGCCGTTCCGCTTCTCGATGACCTGTCCATCGGAGCCGATCGAATCGGCGTTGCCCGCCGCGTCCACCAGGTAGGGGTCCGCCCAGGCGCGATTGGTGGGGTCGCGCTGCAGGAACTCGCCGAACAGGGCCAGCGAGCCGCGGCCCAGCCCGATCCCGATCCCGCCGTTCACGTCCACCGTGGTGCCGTCGTTGTTGTACCCCCGGCCGGTGACGTACTGGCCGGCGTTGGCGCTCAGGAACGGCGCGAACTTCCCCTCCTTGAGCACCAGGTTGACCACGCCGGCGATGGCGTCGGACCCGTACTGCGCCGCGGCGCCGTCCCGCAGCACCTCGATCCGCTCCACCGCGCCGCCCGGGATGGCGTTGAGGTCCACGCCCGAGGAGCCCGCGCCCATCCCGTAGGCGAAGGTGTTGAGCACCGCGGTCTGGTGCCGCCGCCAGCCATTGACCAGCACCAGGGTATGGTCGGGGGAGAGGCCGCGCAGGGTGAACGGCCGGACGATGTCGTTGGCGTCGGTGACGCTCTGCCGCGGGAAGTTCACCGAGGGCGCCAGCGCCTGCAGGATCTGGCTGGTCTCGGTGGTGCCCTGTTCCGCGATATCCTCGGCGGTGAACACGTCGACCGGCACAGCCAGTTCCTCCGCCGCGGTGTGGCGTCCGCGCGAACCGATCACGACGTCGATCGGCGCCAGCTCCACGGCGGTGCGGTCCAGGGAGAAGTTCTGCTGGGCGACGTCCGCGCCAACCACCGTCACCAGGGCCTCAGTCGGGGTGTAGCCGATGGCGCGGACCCGGATGGTCCGCGGGCCGGCGGGGACCCCACGGAGGGTGTAGCGGCCGGAGGCCGCGGTGGTGGCGCGGAGGGTCGTGCCCTCCGCGGAGACGAGGGCCCCGGCGATGGCGGCCCCGGCGCTGTCCGTCACGGTGCCCTGCACGGTGCCCGACTGCGCCGCCGCGGCGCCCGGGGAAGTGGCAAGCAACAACAGGGCCCCGGCGCACAGGCCGAGGAAGCGGACCACGGGACGTGGCATCCGGACCTCCAGAGGGGTTGGCACAAGCTGAGGGTGGGGGACAAGCCGGCTTCGGCGAGGTTACGGTCCAATTCCCGGTCCGTCAAGCATCCCCCCCCGCCCCCCACCCGGGGGGAGGGGGCCCGTAGCCCGGCAAAGTTGCGTAGGTGGTTCGCTCGGGCGAAGTTACAGCCATGAAAGCCGCTCCTCTGGTGGCCGACCTTCGGGCCCGCAAGGCCCCGGCGATCGCCCGCGCCATCTCCCTGGTGGAGAACGCGCGGGCCGGCTTCGAGGAGTTGCTCTCGGCGCTGCACCCCACCCTTGGCCACGCCCGCCGGATCGGCATCACCGGTCCTCCGGGTGCCGGCAAGTCCACCCTGACCGAGCGTCTGGTCCAGGCGTACCGCGCCCAGGGCCTGACCGTTGCAGTGGTCGCGGTGGACCCCACGAGTCCGTTCACCGGCGGCGCCCTGCTCGGTGACCGCATCCGGATGGAGTCGATCGCCCTGGACCCCGGGGTGTTCATCCGCTCCATGGCCACCCGCGGGTCGCTCGGGGGGCTGGCCACCACCACCCGCGAAGTCTGCGACGTGCTGGACGGCGGCGGCTTCGACCGGATCCTGATCGAGACGGTCGGGGTGGGCCAGTCGGAGCTGGACGTGGCCCGCACCGCCGACTCCACCGTGCTGGTGCTGGTCCCGGAGTCGGGGGACGGCATCCAGACCCTCAAGTCCGGCATCATGGAGATTGGCGACCTCTTCGTGGTGAACAAGGCGGACCGGCCCGGCGCCGATCGGCTGCGGCAGGAGATCGAGGTCACGCTCGGTATCCGCCAGGGGAACGCCTTCCGGCACGTGAAGGCGCACCACGGTCCGTCGGCCCGCCGGCCCGCCGAGGCGCACCTGCCTGATGTCGCGCCGACCGTGGGTTGGCAGCAGCCGGTGCTGGGCACGGTTGCCGCGAAGGGGGAGGGCGTCGGGGAACTGCTTGCGGCGCTGGACCAGCATCACGACTGGCTGGTGAGCACCGGCGAGCTGGCCCGGCGCCGGCGGCGGCGGCTCTACGAGCGGACCCGCGAAGTCGTGGAGCGCGCCGCGCGGCAGTGGATCTGGCAGGAGAGCGGGGCGGAGCAGGCGATCCAGGAACAGATGGACGCGGTCATGGAGGGTCGGGCGAGCCCGTACGATGTCGCCGCCCTGGTGCTGGACGGACTCAAACAGGGATCCCGGGTATGACGCTCTCGAAGGCCGACGAAGCCCGCGAGCTGGCCGAGCGCCTCGAGGCGCGGGAGCGCGAGCTGGAGGCGCTCCGGCGCGAGGTCGCGGCCTGGCGGGCCGCCAACGCCCATCAGCCCCTCCGCACCGACGTGGATTTCACCAGCTGGTCGGGGCGCAGCGTCGAGCCGGTCTATACCCCCGCCGATCTCCGCGCCGACGATCCGTCGCGGGCCGGGCTCCCGGGAGAGTTTCCCTACCTGCGCGGCATCCATCCCACCGGGTACCGTGGCAAGCTGTGGACGATGCGGCAGTTCGCCGGGTTCGGCACGGCGCAGGATACCAACGCCCGCTACAAGTTCCTGCTGGCCCGGGGCCAGACCGGGCTCTCGGTTGCCTTCGACTTCCCGACCCTGATGGGCTACGACTCCGATCACCCGCGCTCGGAGGGGGAGGTCGGGAAGTGCGGCGTGGCCATCAGCAGCGCCCGGGACATGGAAACGCTGTTCGCCGGCATCCCGCTGGACCGCGTCTCCACCTCGATGACCATCAATGGCCCGGCGGCGATGCTGTTCTGCTTCTATGTCGCCGCGGCGGAACGGCAGGGCGTGGACCCCGCGAAGCTCCAGGGCACGATCCAGAACGACATGCTGAAGGAGTACATGGCGCAGCATGCCTGGATCTTCCCGGTGGAGCCGGCGCTCAAGGTCATCGTGGACCTCTTCGAGTGGGCCGCGGACCACACCCCGAAGTGGAATACGATCTCCATTTCCGGCTACCACATCCGCGAGGCCGGCGCGACGGCGGCGCAGGAGCTGGCGTTCACCCTCGCCAACGGCTTCTGCTACGTGGAGCATGGGCTGGAGCGGGGGCTGGACGTGGACGCCTTTGCGCCCCGGCTGTCCTTCTTCTGGGACGTGCACAACGATTTCTTCGAGGAGATCGCCAAGATGCGCGCGGCCCGGCGCATCTGGGCCCGCACCATGCGCCAGAAGTACGGCGCCCGGAACCCGCGCAGCTGGCAGATGCGATTCCACAGCCAGACCGCCGGGGTGTCCCTCACCGCCCAGCAGCCGCACAACAACATCGTGCGGGTGGCGTACCAGGCGCTGGCGGCGGTGCTGGGCGGCACCCAGTCGCTGCACACCAACGCCCTCGACGAAACCCTGGCGCTCCCCACCGAGGAGTCGGTGCGGATCGCGCTCCGGACCCAGCAGATCCTGGCCTACGAGACCGGCGTGCCCAATGTCGCCGACCCGCTGGGCGGCTCCTACTACGTGGAGGCCCTGACCGACGGCCTGGAGCGTGAGGCGGCGGGACTGTTCGCCGAAATCGAGGCCCAGGGCGGGGTGGTGCGCGCCATCGAGGGGGGCTGGTTCCAGCGCCAGATCGCCCAGTCCGCCGCCCGGTTCCAGCACGAAGTAGAGCAGGGTCGCCGGACGG
>CAZPER010000018.1:0-56070 GCA_964585655.1 uncultured Gemmatimonadaceae bacterium
GCTGGCCGCGGGCCTGCTGCTGACGATTCGCCTCTGGCCGGCGGGGGCCCCGGCGCCGGAGCGGCACGCGGTGCGCTTCGCGGTGGCGGCGCCCGCCGCGGGCCGGGTGGCGCTCATCGGGGACTTCAACGACTGGGACCAGTCCAGGCACCCGCTCCACCGGCAGTCGGGGGAATGGTCGGTCACCCTCGAACTCAAGCCGGGCCGCTATCGCTACGCCTTCGTGCTCGACGACTCGCGCTGGGTCGCGGACCCCGGCACTCCCGCCGCCGAGGATGAGTTCGGCACGCCCACGTCCGCCATCACGGTCACCAACTGAGCCTCGATGCGTCATACCCTGCTTTGTTCCGCCCTGCTGCTCGCCGCCGGCCTGGGAAGCGTTCCGCTGGCGGCGCAGGACGCGCGGCTCGCGGCCCGACTCCCGACCGGCACCCGGCTGGCGGTGGAGCGGCTGATGGACAGCGCCCGGGCCGGCGGGCTCCCTACCGAGCCGCTGGTCCGGAAGGCGCTGGAAGGAGAGAGTAAGGGGGCGGATTCCGCCCGCATCGTCTCCGCCGTCGCGTCGCTGGCCCGCTACCTCGGGCAGGCGCGTCAGGCCCTCGGCGCCGGGGCGGATGAGGCCACACTGGTGGCCGGCGCGGCGGCGCTCCGCGCCGGGGCCCAGCCCGCGCGGCTCCGGGCACTCGACTCCTTGCGCTCCCGGGAACGGCTGGCGGTGCCCCTGAGCGTTCTAGCCGACCTGCTCACCTCTGGAGTGGAGCCGGAGCGGGCCTGGACCACGGTGCGGCAAATGGCCACCCAAGGCGCCCCGGACGCCGACTTCCTCGAGCTCCGGGAGCGGCTGACGGGGGCGCGCCAGGGCCTCCCCCCCGCGGCTGAGCGGCCTCCGACCGCCGCTCCGCTCCCTGCTCCACACGGACCCAGCCCATGAGGCGCCTGCTCGGCGCCTGCGCACTCCTGCTCGGGGCTGCGCCCCCCCTCGATGCCCAGGTGGGCGGGCAGGTGGACCTCGGCCTGGGAGGCGCCCACCTGCCGCGGCGGGGCGAGAGCGCGCTCTGGTCGCTGGCGCCGGAGCTGCGCTGGCTCACCCCACGGACCCGGATCGAGGTGTCCGGTGAGTACCGCGATTTCGGCACCCAGGGACGGGGCGCCACCGGGCGGGCGGGTGGCTCCTGGTTCACGCCGCTGGCCCAGCCGGTGGGACTGGAGTTCTTCGGGGAAGCCCGGGGTCAGAGCGGTCAGGGCCTGGCGGAGCGGGGCGCCTGGGAGGTCGGCCCCCGGCTTCACCTTGCTGGCGCCGAGCGGGGAGTCTGGGTCGGCGCCCGCGCCGGCATGGACGCCATGGGCGGCACCTACGGCTGGGAAGCCGCCGTCTGGCGCCGGTTCGGTGCGCTCTCCGTCCAGATCCTCGGCCGGCAGAGTACCCAGAGCACCGACGTGACCACCTCGCAGGGGATTGATACGCTCGGACCGCCTCAGGACACCCTTTCCGCCGCCACGCAGCGCCAGGCACGGGTGCTCACCGATTTCGGTACCTGGCTTCGGTGGGAGGGGCGGCGGGTGCAGCTGGCGGCCGCGGGTGGGGTGCGATACGGGCTGGTGCAGCCCGGAGCGAGCCCGCGAATTCCGGGGGACGGCTCCGGCCTCGAGAGTAGCCGGCGGCGCAGCAGTTCCGAGGGCTGGTGGCAGGCGGACATCACCTACTGGATGTCGGACCGATTCGCGCTGGCCAGCAGCGTGGGCCGCCACCCGAGCGACCCCTCGCTGCTGGCTCCGGGTGGCCGCTTCCTGCGGATGAGCCTGCGGGCAAGCCTGGGACGGCGGGCCCCTGCGACGTCCGCCCGGCTCGCGGCGCCGATCGGGTTCCGCTCGGAGCGGCTGGCGGCCGGCATCGTGGAGTTCTCCCTGCCGGCGGGGAAAGCGAAGCGGGTCGAACTGATGGGTGACTTCACCGACTGGGCCCCGATGGATCTCGAGCGGGACCGCGGCGGCCGCTGGCGCATCCGGCTTCCCGCGGAGCCGGGGCTGCACCGGGTGAATGTACGCTACGACGGCGGGCCATGGCTGGTCCCGCCGGGGACCCGGCCGGTCGCGGACGAATTCGAACTGGTGACGGGTGAGGTCATCGTCGGATAGCGGTGAACTGCGTCGGTCGCGGGAGCGGCCGCGAGGCGGGGCTAGGGCGCGCCGGCGATGGTCCCGGTGTTCCGCCTGAGGAGCATCAGGCGCACCGCGTCCACGACCAGGCGCAGGTCGTCCAGTTTGGAGATGAGGGGTACGCCCCGCTGTTCAATGGGTCCATGCACCCGCGGATCGCAGGCCGCCCCGGTCAGGAACACGACCCGATTGGCCAGGGTCGGTGAGCGCTCCATCAGCTGGTCGTAGAAGTCGAGCCCGCTCACCTCTGGCATCATGACGTCCGTCACCACCGCGTCCGCCAGCCCGTGGCGTTCCACGTGGCGGAGCGCCTCGACCGCGGAGGCGGCTTCGACCACGTCGAAGCCGGCGCGCTCGAAGAAGCCCCGCAGGGCCCGCCGCATCGATGGTTCATCGTCTACCACCAGCACAGTTGCCACAGGTCCTTGTCGCGCTTGAGGTTAGCGCTGCGGCCAGAGTTGACGTCGGGGCCCTCTCCCAGGCCCGGTCGTTGCGCACCCGATGGCGACAGGCACTTCACGCCCCGAGTATCGGCGGGGGGAAACCTTCATTTGACCCCCGGGGACGGGCAGGGGTAGATTGCCGCCCATGTCGGACATATCGATCGTAAAAACCAAGGAAGACGCGGCCTCCAAGTCGCTGCAGGTGACGGTCCCGGTGGACCGGATCCAGCAGGCGGAAACCAAGGCCGTCCGCCACTATTCCAAGCAGGCCCGCCTGCCCGGATTCCGTCAGGGGAAGGCGCCGGAGGCGGTGGTTCGCCGCCGGTTCGGGGACGCCATCCGCCAGTCGGTCCTGGAGCAGCTGATCCGCGAGAGCTGGGACGAAGCGCTCAAGGCGCAGGAGCTCAAGCCGATCGCGGAGCCGCACATCCACGACCTCAAGTACGAGGTCGGCCAGCCACTTGAATTCGAGTTCCACGTCGAGGTGCGGCCGGACGTCCGCCTGGGCAAGACCGGCGGGTTCACGGTGCAGCGCACGGTGAAGCCGGTGGGGGCCGAGGACGTCGAGGAGAAGCTCCGCGACCTGCAGGAGCGGAAGGCGAGCTGGCTCCCGGTCACCGGCGAGAAGCCGGCGCCGGGCCAGATGGTGCAGGTCGAGGTGGCCCCGATCGAGGAGGGCGTCCCCGGCGCCTCGCAACCGTACAATATGGTGCTGGGAGAGGGGCGCGCAATTCCGGAGGTCGAGGAGCGGGTGATGCAGCTGCTCCCGGGCGAGACCGTGGACACCGACGTGCGGTTCCCCGATGACTTCCCCGACGAGAGCCGCCGCGGCCAGTCGCGCACGGTGCGGATCACCCTGCACGAGGTGAAGCGGCAGGAGCTGCCCGCGCTGGACGACACCTTCGCCCGCGAGGTGGGGGACTTCGAGACCCTCGACGCGCTCCGGGCGGCGCTCCGGGCGGACCTGGAGCAGGAGGCCACGTCGCAGGCGGACGCCGGGGTGCGGCAGGAGCTGCTGCAGCAGATCTTCGCGGCCAACGATGTGCCGGCACCGCCATCGCTGGTGGACCGGCTGATCAAGGGCTACATGGAGGCGTACTCCATTCCCGCGGAGCAGTTCGAGACCTTCGGCCGGGAGTTCCGCCCGGTGGCGGAGCAGCAGGTCCGCCGGGAACTGGTGCTGGACACCGTCGTCGAGGCCCAGGGGCTGGCGGCGACCGAAGCAGACGTGGACGCCCGGATCCAGCAGCTGGCGGCGGGCCGGAACCTGCCGGCCGGCCAGTTGTACGCCCAGCTGGAGAAGGCCGGGCGGCTGCGCGACCTGGAGCGGTCCCTCACCGAGGAGAAGGCCTTCGGCTGGCTCCTCCAGCAATCCACCGTGGTTGACGCCTGAGCGAGCGCATGGCTTCCCTGTATCCCCCGTATGTCATCGAGCGGTCCAGCCGCGGCGAGCGGTCCTACGACATCTTCTCGCGGCTCCTCATGGACCGGATCGTGTTCCTCGGCGCGCCGATCAACGACGATGTCGCCAACATCATCATCGCGCAGCTGCTCTTCCTCGAGGCGGACAACCCCGAGCGGGACATCTACCTCTACGTCAACAGCCCGGGCGGCGTGGTGTCGTCGGGACTCGCGATCTACGACACGATGCAATACCTGAAGGCGCCGGTGAACACGATCTGCATGGGCATGGCGGCCTCGATGGGGTCGTTCCTGCTGGCGGCGGGGATGAAGGGCAAGCGGAGCGCCCTGCCCCACTCGCGGATCATGATCCACCAGCCGTCGGGCGGGGCGCAGGGCACGGCGTCGGACATCGAGATCCAGGCCCGGGAGATCCTCTACCTCCGGTCCAAGCTCAACGGGCTCTACAGCCAGCACACCGGCCAGCCCATCGAGTCGATCGAGCGGGACATGGACCGGGACCGGTTCATGTCAGCGGAGGAGGCCAGGGACTATGGCCTCATTGACAACGTGATCAGCAAGCGGACCGAGATCCAGCCGGTCAAGGTCTCGGCACCTTGACGTGACCCCGGGGGAGGGGCAGGTTTCCTGCACTCCCCCCGCCACTTCGTACCACGGGCCCGAGGGCGCATGTCGAACGACAAGCACCTCCGCTGTTCATTCTGCGGCAAATCCAAGGACTCGGTCCGGAAGTTCATCTCCGGCCCGTCGGTCTATATCTGCAACGAGTGCATCACCCTCTGCAACGAGATCCTGGCAGAGGATGAGGAGCGCGAAGTTGCCGATACCATCACGCAGGTCCCTACCCCGAACGAGATCAAGGCCGTCCTCGACCAGTACGTGATCGGGCAGGAGCGCGCCAAGCGCACCCTGTCCGTCGCCGTCTATAACCACTACAAGCGCATCAACGCCGGGAACTCGCGGGACTCCGAGGTGGAGCTGGACAAGTCCAACATCCTGCTGATCGGCCCCACCGGCGTCGGCAAGACGCTGCTGGCGCAGACGCTGGCGCGGATGCTGGACGTCCCCTTCACCATCGCCGACGCCACCACCCTCACCGAGGCCGGCTACGTCGGCGAGGACGTGGAGAACATCCTGGTGCGGCTGCTCCAGGCCGGCGAGTTCAACGTGGCCGAGTGCGAACGCGGCATCGTCTACATCGACGAGATCGACAAGATCGCGCGCAAATCGGAGAATCCGTCCATCACCCGGGATGTCTCGGGCGAAGGGGTGCAGCAGGCGCTGCTCAAGATCCTTGAGGGGACGGTGGCCTCGGTCCCGCCGCAGGGCGGCCGCAAGCACCCGCAGCAGGAATACATCCAGATCAACACCAAGGACATCCTGTTCATCTGTGGCGGGGCGTTCGACGGGCTGGAGAAGATCATCGAGACCCGCACCGGGCGGCAGCAGATCGGCTTCGCGCAGGCGGCCAGGACCGGCCCGGCCTACGACAAGCTGAATCCGTTCGCCGAGGTGGAGCCGGACGACCTGCTGCGCTTCGGGCTCATCCCGGAACTGGTCGGCCGGCTGCCGGTGACGGTGGCGCTGGAGGCGCTGGACGAGGATGCGCTGATCCGCATCCTGGTCGAGCCCAAGAACGCCCTGACCAAGCAGTACAAGAAGCTGTTCGAGATGGAGAGCGTGGGGCTCACCTTCGACCCCGAGGCGCTCCGCGCCGTGGCCCAGAAGGCGCTCAAGCGCGGCACCGGCGCCCGCGGCCTCCGCGCCATCCTCGAGAGCATGATGACCGACATCATGTTCGAGCTCCCCGCCCGGGACGACGTGGTCGAGGTGGTCATCACCAAGGAATGCGTGACCGACAACCACATCCCGCTGGTGGTCACCGAGCGCGCCCGGCAGAAGCGGGAAGCCTGAGGCAGCGCCGGTACCGACGGTAACGGCGGTACCGGCGGTACCCCTCCCCGATGTCCAAGCACACCGAACTGATCCCGCCGGCCCAGGAGAGCACCGCGCCCTTGGCGCACCTCCCGGTGACGTTCGTGGGCAGCTTCCCCAACGCCACCGTGCCGCTGGAGCCGCGGCTGCCGGAGATCGCCCTGCTGGGCCGGTCGAACGTGGGGAAGTCGAGCCTCATCAACGCCCTGTTCGGACGCAAGCTGGCCCGGGTGAGCAACACGCCCGGGCGCACCGCGCACGTGAACGTCTTCCGGCTCCCCACCTTCTACCTGCTCGACCTGCCCGGCTACGGCTTCGCGAAGGTCTCCCACGCCGAACAGGCCCGGTACCACCAGCTGGTGCGGGGGCTGCTCCAGCGCCGGAAGTCCCTCTCCGCCGTGCTCTGGCTGCTGGACATCCGGCACAACCCGACCGCGGAGGACCGGGAGCATGGCGACCTCCTGGTGGCGCAGGGATTGCCGATGCTGGTGGCGGTCACCAAGGGGGACAAGCTCCCCCGGGGCCAGCGGCACCGGCGCCTCGCGGAGCTGCTCCGCGCGCTGGCACTGCCGGAGGAGCAGGTTCAACTTACGAGCAGCACCACCGGCGAAGGGCTCCCCGAACTGGCGGCGAGCCTGCTGTCGGTTGGCCCGAACGTGGAGGACGCGTGAGGCGGCTGCGGTGGATCCTGGCCTGCTGGACCTGCATGAGTCTCGGCGCCGGTGGCGGCACGGCCCAGGTGCCGGTGGACGCCGACCTGCCCCCGCCGGGCTTCGGCGTGCTCAATCAGGACCATATCAGCGTCCGGTTCACGACCGGGGATCTCGAGGTGCGGTTCCTGCCCCTCGACGAACGGGTGCTCCGACTCGTGGCCAAGGACGGGTATGAGTCGCTCCGCGGCCTGATCGATACCCGCCGCGCGGCGATCGATTCCGCGGCGCGGGAGATCGGCATCACCGACCCCGGGCTCGCCCTGGTGACCTTTTTCGCCCTGCGGAGCGATGCCCGCTTCGACCCCGAGAACCTGAACCTGCTCTACCGCAACCAGCTCGAGCGCCCGCTCGCCATGATCCCGGTGACCGGCAACTTCACCGGCCGCCAGCTGAACGTGCGCACCCAGGCGTCGGCCATCTACCTGTTCGAGATCCCGCTCCCGGTCTTCGAGGTCTTTGAGCTGACCTATGGTGGGGTCCAGTCAGGCGCCTGGTCCGAGGCGCTCCGGCGGCTGGAGCGGGCCCGGGTGCAGGTGCAGGCCCGGGTGCAGGCGGCGGACAGTTCCGGGGGAAAGCCGTAGGACGGCAAGGCGTCAGACCGTCCAGCGCTGCCGCACACCCGCGTAGCTCTCCGGGCGGACGAGCGAGGCCGTCGACAGGACATCCGCCGCAAGCGCCGTCCGGGCGGTGACGGTCGCCTGCAGCAGCCGGGTCGCCGGCCGGCCGGTGGCGGGATCCATCACGTGGCCGTGACGACGGCCCGCCAGCTCCACGACCCCCATGGACTGCCCGCTGGTCGCGAGCGCCGCATTGCGAAGGTGGGTGCTCGCCAGGATCGCCCCGAGGTCGCGCGGATCGCTGATCGCCACTTCCCACCCCGCACCGCCGGGCGGGGCGCCGAGCGCCAGCAGGTCCCCGCTCACCTCGAGCAGCGCCGCCTCGACCCCGTGCGCCCCGAGCACCACCCCCGCCCGATCGATGCCGTACCCGACCCCGATCCCGCCCAGGTCCAGCCGGGTGTGCCGCACCGGCAGCCGGATGCGCGGGCCGTCCAGCTCGATCACCGCCGCGGCCACCGCCGCCGTCGCCTCTGACAGCTCCCGCTCCCCCGGCGGCGCCTTTCGCGGCTCCCGGAAACCCCAGGCGCGCATCAGCGGCTCGACCGTGACGTCGAATGCGCCCCGCGTCTCCGAGCGGGCACGCAGCGCCGCCGCCAGCACCGCGGCCAGTTCCGGCGCCCCGCCGAACCAGCCGTGGCCTGCCCGCCGGTGCAGCTCCGAGAGTGCGCTCCCCTCGTCGAAGCGGGAGAGCACCCCCTCCACCCGGCGCAGTTCGGCGAACGCCGCCTGGGCGGCCTCGAGTCCGCGCGCCTCGTCGGGATGGAACAGCCGGAGATGCACCGGCTGCCCCATGGCCCATGACCAGCGCTCCACCAGCCGGGGCTCGGGACGAAACGGCGGGCGCGGCAGGAGGGCGGCCGTGGAGAGGGCCAGGAAGTCACGGCGGCGCATCACGCCCCCCACCCGATTTCGCGGAGGGCGAGGAAGGACTGCAGGTAGAAGGTCAGGGCCATCAATCCGCTGGAGAGGGCCAGCAGGTAGGAGAAGCGCGGGTCGGCGTAGCGCATCAACCACATCGCCCCGAAGGAGACCAGCAGCGCCACGAACGGCTCCACCACGAGCATCCGCTTCCACCGCTCCGGCACCCGCTCGCAGAGCGCGAGGCCGAGCCCGCTCAGCACGAAGATGACCGCCATCGCGAGCAGGTGGGTATGGGTCACCGTGAGCATCTCGGCGAGGGACTTGGGAAACTGCATGGCACCCTCCGCCGCCTCGCTGCCGCGGTAGTGATCGGCGATCCCGGCGGGGGTGAGCCGCGTGGTCCACCAGACGTATACCAGCGAGGTGGTGTAGCCCACCAGCTGCACGACCGTAAGCCACCGGCCCAGGCTCCGGAGCGCGGGCGGCAGCGTCCGCCAGGTGAGCGACGGGGCGGCGCTCACAGCCGGCCGGTCCGGCGCCATTCGGCCAGCTGGCGCAGCGCCTGACGAACACCGAGCGTCACCGCATTCACGCTGATGGTGGCCCCGGAGATGCCGCGGATCTGGCGGCCGACGACCAGGGAATCCCGCGCGCTCCGCCCCCGAAACTGCTTGCGCCATGCCTCATACGCCACCTCGCCACCGTAGGGCTCACGGTACACAAGAATATCGATGTCCCGGAGCGCCAGCAGGGAATCCGTCGCCACCAGGTAGGTGATGGGCTGGTCCTTCCCCATGACCTCCCGCACCTGGGCGAAGCCCAGCACCGAATCGTTCCGCCGAACCCGCAGCACCGTGGCACCGTCCAGCGCGAGGGAGTCCGCGCGCAGTCCCTTCCCATAGACCCGCTCCAGGGACGCCACCAGCTTCCGGGCCGGCACCGACTGCGCCTCGAGCGGGGCCTGGGCCAGGGACAGCGACGCCGCGAGCAGCAGCGACGGGAGGCCGCCGTGGAGCTTCATGCCACGCATCCTAGAACTGGTAGCCCACGCCGAGGGAGAGGGTCTCGTCCTCGCCCGCGCCGGCGCGGTTGCGGAAGAAGGCGTAGTCCGCCTTGAAGACGACGTTCCAGAGCGGCTTGTAGGAGAGGCCGATGGTGGTGACCCGCCGGGCATACGCCGCATTGCGGGTGGTGCCCGCGGGCACCGCGGCGTGGAGATCGTAGCGCTCGTGCCGCGCGAAGGCCAGCAGCCGCTGGCCGGAGGCGGGCTGGAGCAGCTGCACGAGGTTGACCGCTCCCTCGAGGTAGCCGCCCTGGATGCGGCTCCCCACGTCACTGCCGTAGGCCTGGTTGATGCCGGCCGCATCGCCGATCGTGGTGCGCACCACCACGCCGCGGAAGGCGAGCGGCCCCGCATCGTAGCGGGCATCGGCGGCGAGCATCAGGACCGGCGCATCGAAGCTGCCGGTACCGATCAGGGTGTCCTGATTCGCGGAGCCGCCATACCAGAAGGAACCCGCCAGCTTGAGGCCCGGGCGCGCCCACTCCAGCCGCCCGGTGAGCGAGGGATTGGCGAAGCTCGCTTCCTTGCCCCCCTGCCGCCCACTCCGCAGCCCCGTGCCCCCGCCGAATCCATCGGCGCGCAGGCCGCTGACGAGATAGACACGGTAGGCCAGCCCACGGGACGAGGAGAGGTTTCCCACCATGCCGACGCCGATCTCGCGCCAGGTGGTGGGGATGACCTCCCGGTCGAACTGCGGCCGGGCCACGCCGTTGAACGCGGGGGGCTCGTGAACCTCGTTGATGATCCCCACGGGGGTGAGGACCAGACCGGTCCGGAGTGTCGCGGCATCGCTGAGGCGGTAGTCCAGGTAGGCCTGCTCCAGCGCGACCTCTCCGCCATCCTCTCCGCCCTCCAGCTTCGTGTCCTCGAGCTCCAGTTCGCTGCGGAAGGCGAGACGATCGCTGAAGGTGTGGGAGAGAAAGACCACGAAGCGCTTGACGTTCACCTCACCGGGAGAGCGCAGGCCGGTCCGATTGGTATAGTGCACCTCGCCGTACCCGCCGATGGTGGTTCGCTCGGCGGGCACCTCGGGTTCCTGCGCGGCCAGGGTCGAGGCGGTCAGGGCGGCGAGAATGCCCAGGGCGATGGCGGGACGGTGGGACACAGCAGCTCCGTAAAATCTAGTTGAGAATGACTATCACCTAAATTCATGAGCAGTTTACTCCCTATTGAAGGCCCTGTCAATCGCGGACGTAGCGGAACCCGCCCGACTCCTTCTAGACTCCCTCAACTCTCCCCGGGACCCCTGCGCCACACCGTGAAAGCCCAGACGAGGGACGCCCTCCTCTCCTACCTCCCCGCCGCCGCCTGGCTTGGGGGGGCGCTGGTGCTGCTGGGCAGCGGCTCCGACCAGCTCGCCCTCGCGGTGGCCCTGGTGCTCGGCGGCGGCGCGCTGGGCGTCGCCGGATGGGAACGCCGCTCCTGGCTTCCCGTGGCCCAGCTGATCGGCGGGGCGCTGGCCGGCCTGCTGGCGCTGCTGGTCCGCGGGGGCGGCGTCTGGGCCGCGGCCTTCGGGGCGGCCGCCAGCCTGCTCACCGTCGGCGGCCACCTGGTGCAGGCGCGGCAGCGGTTGCGCTCGCTGGATGATGAGCGCCGCTCGCTGGCGCGGCAGGTGGACCGGCGCATCAACGAGATCTTCTCCCTGCAGGAGCTGAGCTATGTCCTGGCCGAGTCGCTGCAGAGCGAGCGCATCGCGGGACAGGTCACCCGGTACGCCCTCCGCTTCCTGAACGCCGAGGGGGCGGCGGTGCTGCTCACCAACGAAGCGGATGGCTCGCTCCAGGTGGCGGCGGCGGAGGGGTCGCTCGCGCCGTGGAACGGCAGGCGGGTGACGGACGACGCCCCGAGCCTCGTCGTCCAGGCGGTGGTGACGGAGCGGATCGAGGTCACGAACGGCACCGCGACCCAGCCGATCTTCCTGCTCCCGGGCCACCAGGTGCTCACCGGGCTGGCGGCGCCGCTCCGGGCCCACGGGCTCACGATGGGGGTGCTCGCGGTCGCGGACCGGCGGCAGGGCAACTTCAGCCCGGAGGATCTCTGGCTGGTCTCCACCGTCGCGACGCACGTGGCGGTGGTGCTCGCCAACAGCCGGCTGTTCGAGATGGTGCGGCGGGCGAAGGAGGAGTGGGAGACGGCATTCAACGCGCTCACCGAAGGCATCGCGCTGCTGGACGGCGCCGGCCGGATCGCCCGGGCGAACGATGCGCTGGCCCGGCTGCTGGAAACCCCGGCTGGGACCCTCCTGGGTCAGCCCTTCTGGGTGGCGGTGGCCGGGGACCTCCCGGGTGAGCTGGCGCTGCTGGGCGGCGCGCGGCGGGGAGAACGGGTCCCGCCGATGCAGTTCCAGAGCCCGGTGGTGAATCGCACCCTGCGGCTCACGGCCGCCCCGCTGGCGGAGCCGGAGGAACGGGCCGCGCTGGTGGTCCTGGTGGAGGACGTCACCGAGCAGCGCGCCCTCGAGGCCCAGCTGATCCAGAGCGAGAAGCTGGCGGCCGTGGGCCAGGTGGTCTCCGGCGTGGCGCACGAACTGAACAACCCCCTGACCTCGATCGCCGGGCTCGCCGAGTTCCTGCAGGAACGGCCCGGCATCCCCCGGGCGGAGCGGGAGCATCTCGAGGTCATTCATACCCAGGCCGAACGCGCCGGCCGGATCGTGCGAAACCTCCTCACCTTTGCCCGCCGTGGCTCACCGGGGGAGGAGGTGGTGGACCTGAATGACCTGGTGCAGCGGACCGCCCTCCTCGTCGGCTACGAACTGCGGGTCCGCGGGATCCACCTCCGCGAAGAGTGCGCCCCCGCCCCGCTGCCGGTGCGGGGCAACGCCGACGAGCTGCAACAGGTCCTGCTCAACCTGGTCACCAACGCGGGGCAGGCAGTGCGGGGACTGCCGGAGGGAACGGCGCGGGAGATCACCATCCGGACCGAGCAGCACGCAGGCCGCGCCATGGTGACCGTGCGGGACAGCGGCCCAGGGGTGCCGGAGGCGCTCACGTCGCAGCTCTTCACCCCGTTCTTTACCACCAAGGATCCGGGCGAAGGCACCGGACTCGGGCTCTCCCTGAGCTACCGGATCATCGAGAGCCATGAGGGGCGACTGCAGTACCGGCCGCCGCCGCCCGGACAGTCGGGGGCGGAGTTCTGGTTCAGCCTCCCGCTCGCCGCGGAAGGCGCTCCGGTCACCCGTCGCGAGCCTCCCCCGACCGAGCGGGCCCTGCTGCTGGTGGATGGCGATCCGGCGGCGGAACTGGTGGTCCGGGCCCTCTTCGAGCCGGCGGGCTATGTGGTCGAGGTGGCGAAGAACGGGACGGACGGGGCCACTCGGCTGGCGGAGGGGAGCTGGAGCGTCGTGCTGCTGGATGGCGCCCTCTCCGCGGATGGTGCCCGGCGGCTGGCGGAGGAGGAGGTGCTGCTCGAGGGCCGCCGGGTCCTGGTGGCCACGGCAGACCCCGACTACGCGGCACGCTGCCGGGGGCGCGGCGTGACGACCCTGCCCCGCCCCTTCCTCCCCCGGGACCTCGTGGCCGCGGCCGGGGACCTGCTGGCCGCCCCCGCCGTCGCTCAGGGCGAGGTGGCGCGATAGTACTCAGTGCCTGACAGATTGAGCCGGAGCGCCCGGCCGCTCACGATATCCGCGACCGGTCCCCCTCGCGCAGCACGCGGAGCGGAAAGCGCGACCAGCCGGTGTCGGCCACGACGAAGGCGTCCCGCCCCGCGCGATATAGCGGCATCCGGTGGCCGTCCAGCTCCAGGAACAGCCGGTCGCCACGCGACGCGAGGGACAGCTCACGCCCGGTGGAGTCGGCGTAGCGGCCGACGAAGGCGGCGGCTCAGGCGGTGGGGCCGGCGGGGGACCGGGGCCAACCAGATGCAGCGCGAGGAACAGCGGGAAGGTGACGGACACGAGGGAAGTATCGGCTGGACTGATCAGTACCCCGCGTCCTGCGCGTGGCGGAAGGGCTGGAGCACCACCCGCCCGCGCACCTGCCGCTGGGCCTGGGCTACGTCGGGCGGCCCCCAGAAATTCCCGCCGGCATCCAGCTCCACCGCGTCGATGAGCCAGCGCCGGGCGGAAAGGAAGACGTTGCCGGCGACCTGCGAGCCGCTGCCGCTGCCATCCACGACCAGTCCGTCCCCCACCCCATCGAGGAGGTTGCCCCGGATCCGGCTCCGGCTGGTGCGCTCCAGCACGATGCCCCGCCCCACTTGGGCGATGGTGTTGTCATCCACCCGGTAGTCGGTGCTGGGCTCGTCCTCCGGCCTGGGGGCGAAGAGCCGGATGCCGGTCTCGCCGCCGATGATCGTGTTCTCCGCCAGGGTGGTCTCGCCACCGTGCTCGATGGCGATCCCGGCGGTGCGGCTCCCGAGGACGATATTGCCGCGGACCACATTGGCGCGGGAGTAGCCCAGCCAGAAGCCGTAGTCGCTCGAGTCGGCACGGTTCTCGATGAAGCTGTTCCACGAGCTGAAGGTGGACTCGAAGGCGTTGTGGAACGCATGGCTGGCGTCGTTGCGGATGACGAGGTTGCCGATCGAGGGCAGCACCAGCGGCCGGTGACCGCTCAGGAAGAAGCCGTCGCCCGAGCGGGTCAGGTTGTTCTCGCTGACGAGATTGGAGTCGCTCTCGTGGCGCAGCAGCAGCGCGGCGCTGTCACACCCGCGGCGATACGCGGGGCTCTCGCAGCGGACGCTGCGGCTGGCGTCGTTGCGGAGGATGGTGTTGCGCGACGATTTCCACAGGTGGATGCCCCACCCCGAATTGCCCGAGACGTCGTTGTCCGCGATCCAGGCCTCCCGGCTCTCGAACAGCCCGATGCCGTTCTGGCTGCCCCGGGCGATGATCCCGGTGACCTGGGCCCGTTCGGTGCGCCGGAGATACAGCCCCGCGCCGTAGGTCTCGAAGGTGTCGGGCCGGAAGATGTCGAGCCAGTCGGCCTCGTCGAACCGTTCGGGGGTGGAGCGCAGCGCCTGGGCCCGGGATCCCGACAGGTTCACGCCGCTCACCCGGTGGCCCCGCCCACCGTCGATCCGGATGCCGTAGCGGTAGCCGCGGACCCGGCCGCCCCGGATGGTGACGCTGTCCGCGCCCCGGGTGGCGATGCCGATGCCGATGAAGCGCTCCGGCAGGCTGTCGCCGCTCTCCAGCGTGACGCCCGTCAGGTCGATGCGGGTCCCGGAGCCGTTGACGATCATCACGCCGCGCTCCGTGGGATCGGCGATCCGGTACCGGCCGGGACAGACCTTCACCTCGCCGCTCACCAGGGTGCCGGCCTTGCTCAGCCGGAGGCAGGGGGCGGTGGACCGACGGTCCGTTGGCCCGTCGGCCCGTCGGTCCGCCCCCGTGGCGGGCAAGGTCAGCCCGAGGCCGAGGACGAGTCCAGTCAGCAACGCATTCATGGTCGCACCGGAATGCCGCGCTCGCGGAGGAAGGCACGCGCCTCCGGCAGGGAGCAGCCCTGGAAGTGGAAGATGGACGCCGCCAGCACCCCGTGCGCTCCGGCCGCGAGCCCGTCGGCCAGGTGCTCGAGGTTCCCGGCGCCGCCGGAGGCGATCACCGGGATGCGCACCGGGCGCGAGGCGGCGCGCAGCAGTTCGAGATCATAGCCCAGGCGGGTGCCATCGCGGTCCATCGAGGTCAGCAGGATCTCCCCGGCGCCCAGCTGCTCCAGCCGGCGGATCCACTCGATCCCCTCGAGCGGCGTCGGCTCGCGGCCACCGGTGACGTGCACCCGCCACTCGCCGTTCGGCACCCGGCGCACATCCACCGCGGCCACGACGCACTGGGAGCCGAAGGAGTCCGCCAGCCGCCGGACCAGGGCGGGATCACGCACCGCCGCGGTGTTCACCGCCACCTTGTCCGCCCCGGCCCGGAGCGCCCGGCCGGCATCCTCAACGGAACGGATCCCACCCCCGACGGTGAAGGGAATGAAGATCGTGTCCGCCACGCGGGAGACGATCTCGAGCAGCGTTTCCCGGGCCTCGTGGCTGGCGGAGATATCGAGGAACACCAGCTCATCGGCCCCCTCGGCATCATAGCGCGCCGCCTGTTCCACCGGGTCGCCGGCATCGCGCAGCGACTCGAAGTGCACGCCCTTCACCACGCGGCCCGCGGCCACGTCCAGGCAGGGAATGATGCGGCGCGCGAGCACGGCGTCAGCTCCCGGGGCGCGGGAGCGCCACGTGCAGCACATCCTCCAGCGGGCCGGCGGTGCCCCGGGAGAGGATCAGCTGGATGTCGTCGAGGGCCCGGCGCTCCCGGGGCCAGGCCAGCCGCCCCTGCGCGGCGGGCACCGGGAGCCATTCGGCGGCATCATGCTCCGCGGAGAGCCGGAAGGCGCCATCGGCCACGAAGGCGGCGAAGCCCGGGATGAACCCCACTTCGTCCGCCGCGTGACGGTAGAAGGACTCGACCCGGCTCAGGTTGTAGATCCGGTCCGGCGCGAGGCCGGTTTCCTCCATCAATTCGCGGAGCGCCGCGGCCACCGGCGACTCCCCGGCCTCGATGCTCCCGTGGACCGTCTCCCACGCGCCGGGGCAGCGCCCCCCCGCGGCGCGGCGCAGGATCAGGGTCTCCAGTCCGGCGGGGCCCTGGCGCAGCACGTACACATCCACGAAGGCCACCCGGAAGGTGGTCACGGCGACCACTCGGCGAACCGGGCCAGGAGCGCGATGCCGGCCTGCTGGGACTTCTCCGGGTGGAACTGGGCGCCGAGGACGTTGCCCTGGCCGACGATCGTGGGAAAGGGACCGTCGTAGTCCGCGGTGGCGAGCGCAACGCCGTCCGGCAGCTCCGCCGGATAGTAGCTGTGGACATGGTAGAAGAACTGCTCGCCGCCGTGGAACAGCCCGGCCAGCACCGGGTGGCGTGCGCCCGCCGCGGTCAGCCGCACACTGGACCAGCCCACGTGCGGAACCGGCAGGTCGGTGCGGAAGCGGCGCACCATTCCCGGCAGGAGTCCGAGTCCCACGGCGTCAGGCGCCTCCTCACTGGTACGGAAGAAGAGCTGCTCCCCGAGGCAGATGCCCATCACCGGCCGGCCGGCGTCCGCCACCTCGCGGATCGCGGCACCGAGCCCCGAGGCGGTGAGGTTGCGGGAGGCCTGGCCGAAGTTGCCGACGCCCGGCACCAGCACCCGTTCGGCCCGCCGGACGGCCTCGGGGTCCGCGGTCAGGGTGGCCTCGTGGCCACCGGCGACCACGGCGCGCACCACGCTCCGCAGGTTGTTCACCCCGTAGTCCACGACCGCGATCACAGGGTGCCCTTGGTGGACGGCACGCCGGTCACCCGCGGGTCCCGGCCGGTGGCGTGATCCAGCGCGCGGGCGAAGGCCTTGAAGGTGGCCTCGACGACATGATGGGGATTGTCGCCGCGCAACAGGTCGAGGTGCACGGTGAGCCCGGCGTTGAGCACCACGGCCCGGAAGAACTCCGGCGTGAGGAAGACGTCGTAGTCCCCCAGCATCTGCCACTTCGGGATCTCGACGTGGTAGGCAAGGAAGGGGCGGCCGGAGACGTCGATGACCGCGCGCACCAGCGCCTCATCGAGCGGCACCGTGGCATCGGCGTAGCGCCGGATGCCGGCCCGGTCCCCGAGGGCCTGGGCGATGGCCTGCCCGAGGGCGATGCCGGTATCCTCGACGGTGTGGTGGCCATCCACCTGGAGGTCACCGGCACACGCCACCTCGAGGTCGAGCAGGGCGTGGCGGGCGAGGGCATCGAGCATGTGATCGAAGAAGCCGATGCCCGTCTTCACCGCGGCGCGACCACTGCCGTCCAGATCCACGCGCACGCGGATCCGGGTCTCGTTGGTGTTGCGGGTGACTTCAGCGACTCGTGCCATGGTGCCTCGATGTCATCGTTCGGAAATCGTCGGACGTGGCTCGTCGGCGCGGCCCCACGGGTGTGGCGATGCCCCGCCGATTGGCCGCCGGGGCCCGTTGGTGTGTCCCCGCTGGCGTGGCCAAGCCCCGCCAACCCCACGCCAGCGGGGACACACCTCCTCGCCCCCTGCCCGTCGTCCCGTCGTCCCGTCGTCCCGTCCGCCAGCCTAATCCGCCTGCAGAATCGCTTCCAGCGCCGCCAGGACCGCGTCCATATCCTCGCGAGTCCCAATCGAGACCCGCAGGCATTCCGCGAGGCCGGGGGCGCCGGAGACGTCCCGGATCAGGATTTCGTGCTCCTCCACCAGCCGCCGGAAGATGGTCCGGGCCGGGACCTGTGCCGAGCGAAACAGGATGAAATTGCCGGCACTGGGGAAGGCCTGGATGCCGGGGAGGGCGCCGAGCAGCGTGAGGACCCGGTCCCGTTCCGCGACGATCGTCCGGGTGCGGGCCTCGAACTCCGCGGCGTGATCCAGCGCGACGCTGACGGCCGCGAGGGTCACCGCGTTCACGTTGTACGGCAGCTTGGCCTTGGCGATCTCCCGCGACACGTCCGGGTGGGCCAGGGCGTACCCGAAGCGGAGCCCGGCCATGCCCATGGCCTTGGAGAAGGTGCGCAGCACGATCACCCGGGAGGAGACGCGGAGCAGCGGCACCGCCGTGGGGCCGCCGAACTCCTGGTACGCCTCGTCGCACAGGATCAGGGCATCGGTCTCGGCCAGGAGGCGTTCGACGGCGTCCCCGGGCAGGGCCGAGCCGGTGGGATTGTTGGGACTGTTGAGGACCACGACCGGGGCCTGCTCCCGGCGGGCGGCGGTGATCAGCGCATCCACGTCGTAGCGAAAGCCGGCGCCGAGCGGGACCGGCACGTAGCGCCCGCCGGCGACGCCGGCGAGCAGGCGGTAGAGCGAGAAGGTGGGCGACGGGGCGACGACGGCGTCCCCCTCGCCCACCAGCGCCGTCAGCGCCGCCTGGATCACCTCGTTGGAGCCGTTGCCGACCAGCACCCCCTCCGGGGTCCACCCGTGCCGGGCCGCGAGGCGGCCCGCCAGCTCCACGGGGACGAAGCCGGGATAGCGGTGCCAGGGCGCGGCCGCGGCGCGGGCCAGCACCTCCTGCTTGAGGCGCGGCGGCAGGTCCTCGGGCGCTTCGTTCTGGTTGAGCTTGCGGGCGGTGACCGGCGCCTCGAGCGTGTACGCCGCCTGGGCGCGCACGGACGGCTTGATCAGGCCCAGGGCGGGCGCGGGATCGGGCAGCATGGGAGCCGGTTACTTCCGGCGGCCGAGGACGACTTCGAGCCGCTTCGAGAGCGCCTTGGCGCGGAACGGCTTGCTGAGAAAATCGTCCGCCCCCAGCTCGAACACCCGCACTTCGTTGTCCTCGTCGCCCTTGGCGGTGAGGACGATGACCGGAATCTTCTGGGTGGCGGGCCGGGTGCGGAGTTCCTTGAGCACCGAGTAGCCGTCCATGCCCGGGAGATTGAGGTCGAGGACGATGATATCCGGCGCATGCCGGTCGGTCTGGTCCAGCGCCTCGATGCCGGTGCGCGCCTCCACCACCTGGTAGCCGTCGCGGGTGAGCAGGTCCTTCATGACCTTGCGGAGGGAGTCCTCGTCGTCCACCAGCAGCACCGAAACGCCCCGGAGCGCCCGGCGCACGCCGGAGACGTCGTGGGCGGCCTCCTCGTCCAGCAGGTCGAAGGCGCCGGAGAGGTCCGCCTCGGGGATGCGCCGGGCCGGGGCCTCCACCGGCGGGGCGGGCGCCACCGCAGCGATCACCGGGCTCGACGTGGGCGTCTTCCGGGGCGCACCGTCGGTCCGGGGGGCGGGGACGCCGCCGGAGATCCGTCCGCTTCCCGCCGCGCCGCCATCCGCCATCGGCACGTCCACCACCCGCAACAGCTCGTCGGTGCTGGTCTCGCCGGCCAGGACGTGCTTGAGGCCGCTGTCGAACAGGGACTTCATCCCGTTGAGCCGGGCGGCTTCGGCGATCTTCTCCGCGGTGGCGCCGCCCCCGATCAGCCGCTCCATTTCGATGTTCATGGTGAGGACTTCCACCACGCTGAACCGGCCGCGATAGCCGGTCATGGAACAGTCGGGGCAGCCCACCGGACGGTAAATCTTCGTTCCCTCCGGGATGAACCGGCGGATCCGGTCCGGCGGCGCCTGGTCCGTGGTCTCGCGGCAGGTGGTGCACAGCTTCCGCATGAGCCGCTGGGCGATGATCCCGCGCAGCGCCGAGGCCAGCTTGTAGCCCTCGATGCCCATGTCCACCAGCCGGGTGACGGCGTTGGGCGCGTCGTTGGTGTGGAGGGTGGAGAGCACCAGGTGGCCGGTAAGCGAGGCCTGGATCGCGATCTGTGCCGTCTCACGGTCGCGGATCTCGCCCACCAGCACCACGTCGGGGTCCTGCCGCAGGATCGAGCGCAGCGCGGCCGCAAAGGTGAGCCCGGCCTTCTCGTGCACCTGCACCTGCACGATGCCCTTCCCCAGCCGGTACTCGACCGGATCCTCCACCGTCACGATGTTCACGCCCTCGCTCTGCACCATCCGGAGCATCGAGTAGAGCGTGGTCGTCTTGCCGGAGCCGGTCGGGCCGGTGACGAGGATGACCCCTTCCTTGTTGTTGAGCAGCGCCTGCATTTGCGCCCGCTCGTCCACCGACATGCCCAGCGACTCGAGGGTGAGCACCGTCGCCTTGGCATTCAGGATCCGGATCACGACCTTCTCGCCCATCGAGGCCGGCAGGGTCGAGACCCGGAGGTCCACCGGGGAGCCGTTCACCGCCACCCGCGCCCGGCCATCCTGCGGCCGCAGCCGGTCGGCGATGTCCAGCCCGGACATGATCTTGATGCGCGAGATGAGGGGCGCGCCCGCGCTGCGGGGGATGTTCATCACCTGCCGCAGCACGCCGTCGATCCGGTAGCGCACCGCCACCCCGGCCTCGCCCGGCTCGATGTGGATGTCGCTCGCCCGCGAGAGGATGCCGTCCGACAGCATGAGGTCCACCAGGCGCACCACCGGGCGCTGGCTCGCCTCTTCCGCGGAGGCGGCAAGGTCGGTGACGCTGTCGTTCTCGTCCAGCTGGGTGATCTCGAGGCCGCTGTCCATCCCGCCCAGCAGCGCCGCCACCACGTCGGAGCCGCCGCCGCGATAGACCTCGTCCACCTTCTCCCGGATCTTGAGCGGCGAGCAGAGGAACGACCGGACCTCCCGCCCCGTGGCAAAGGCGAGGTCCTTCTCCGCATCGATGTCGAAGGGATTCGCGGTGGCGATCTCGAGCAGCGCGTCGGTCTGGCGCAGCGGCAGGATGCCGAAGCGGCGCACCAGCGGCTCCGGTACCGCGTCGCGCATGCTGCGGTCGAGGACCGAGAGGTCCGCAACCGGCAGGCGGAACCGCGCCGCCGCCGCGCGCAGGATCTCGTCGTCGCTCACCAGCTTGCGCTGCACCACCGTCGCCCACAGCGACTGCGGCTCCTTCGCCGGCTCCGCGCGGAGCGTGGCGATCAGCTCCGCATCCAGGAGCTTCTCGATGGTCTGGACCAGCCACTCATCGGTGAACTGCATGCAAGCCCAAGCGGGAGAATCGGTTACCGATGCGGTAACCGGTCAGGAAAAGTAAGCGGGACGGGTGGACCGGCGAAAGGTAGGCGGGCGAGGGGCGCGGTGAGTAGACCGTCAGGGCGGGGCTTGTCCCCGCCCCTCCCCGGGGCCTACAGGATTTCCCACCACTCCCGGTCCACATCGACCGTGATCCCCACCTGGCCGGTCCGGAGGCTGATGCCGGTCTCCACCCGGATCAGCCGGTGGAACCACTCCACCGCCACCCCGGCGACGGGGCGCAACTCGCCGGTGGCCCGCCAGGGCATGCCACCCATCGATCCTCCCGCGATCCCGGCGGCCAGGAATGGCGCGATGACCAGGCGGTTGCCGGTCGAGAAGAGCGGGCCGAGGTTGATGGCCGGCACCGGCGCCTGCAGCCGGTATTCCAGCCACCCCAGGGCCACCCGCCGGCCGCCGAAGGCACGGAAGTCTTCCCCCGGCAGGGTACCCCAGCCACCGATCGCGAAGCTTCGGTACGGCGGGAGCCGGGCGGTGCCTCCCCCCGCCAGCAGGCGCACGGCGACGACGCCGGCCCCGGCCTGTCCGCGCACTTCGAGCTCCGCAGTCCCCCGGGCGTAGTCCCGGTCACCGCTCCCCCCCTCCAGCCCGAGCCCGAGGCGCACCGCGCCATCGCGATCGAGGCGGGCGCGCTCGACCGTGAGCCCGAGCCGGGCCACTCCGACGTGCCCGACGCCGAGCGGCGGGTTGTCCCGGTAGCGGCCGCCCGCGGGGGTGGCTTCGGTGACGAGACTGCCGGAATGCTCGAGGCCCACGTCCCCCCGGAGCACGGCGCTGGGATTGAGCCGACGGGTGAGGCCGATCGTGAGGCGATCGAGCCGGACGTAGTCCCCGAGGTCGCGGCCCCCCTCCTGGGCCAGGAGCGACCGCATCACGCCCGAAGCCAATGGCCGGTCCGCGATGTCCGTCACCATGCGGCCGCCGCTCACGGTGAGGTCAGTGGCGCCCCGGCGCCAGCGGAGCTGCGCGTCCCCGGTCCACCCCCCGTCGGCGGTGCCGATCGCCGCCCGGGGCCGGAACTGGAGCCCGGGGGCCAGGTCCAGCGACAGCCCGAGGCCAAGCGCCAGGCCCTGCACCCGGTTCACCCGGGCGACATCGCTGACCGAGGAGATGCCGAGCCGGGCCCGTGCGAGGCCGCTCAGCCGCTCCCCGCCCGCCAGCGCCGCGACCTCGTCCCGCAGCGCGGCGAGGTCCCGTTGCTCCACCGGTCGCGCCACGTCGCGAATCGTCTCCGCCAGCGGGGCGGGCCACGCCGCGCTGCTCTCCGCCGGCTGCCGCAGGCCACCGATCATCGGCCCGAAGCGCACCGCCCGGGGCAGCTCCGCGTTGAGCGCGTACTCGCCGATCTCCCACCGGCCGCGGATGATCGACCGCGCGGGCAGGTCGAGCCAGGTGAGCCGGCGGCGGATCTCGATCTCCTGCCGCCACGGCAGCCACCAGCGGCCCTCCACGATCCCATTCTCGAGCGTCACGCTCAGGTCCTCGAGCGAGGCATCGAGGTAGGAGGATGGCGTGAAGCTGAACCGGAAGCGGATCAGGTCCCCGCTCGCCGCGTCGAGGGAAAGGGTCCCGATCACCCGTGGACGCGAGGGATCCCGCGGGCGCACCGCGACTTCGTACACCGAGCGCACCGCGTCCCGGGTGGAGATCCGGACCGAATCGGTGAGCCGGTACTCGTAGCTCTCCGGGCCCTCCGGCGCGAGCGGATGGATGACGTCCCGGACCTCGTCGCCCTCGCCGATGCGGATCCGGTCGCCGAAGTTGTTGGTGACGATGCCGAGGTGGTCGCGATGGTAATGGATGTCGGTGGGCAGCCAGCGGCCGTCGCGCCAGCCGCGCACCACCTGGCGGTGGGTGTCCGGGGCCTGCCAGTAGACGTCCACCAGCAGCTCGTCCGCCTTGATGAGCCGGGGTGGCGCCTCGAGCCCGCGGCCGGCCTGGCCCAGGAAGAAGACGAACCCGTGGGCGACGGTGTGGTAGCTGCGCAGGGTTGAGTCGGGCTCGGCCTGCTGCCGGGCAGCGATCCCCCGCCGCACCAGGGCCAGGGTAGTGGAATCATCCCACCCCTGCCCCGCCAGCGGGGCGGCGGCAAGCAGGGCGCCGGCGCCCGCGACCCACGCGAGGCGAGCCCCGGTCACCATTCCCCGCCGTGCGGTGATAAGTTGCAGCGGTGCATCGCGCCTTTCTCGTCGTTACCGCGCTCGGGGCCCTGACGGCCTGCGGCCGCGCCGGGGCCCCGGATCCGGAGGCGCCCGCCCCGGCCGAGATCTCCCGGACCCTCCGCGCCGACCAGCTGCTGGCGCTGGAGGTGGCGGGCGTCGCGCCGGGGGACACGAGCGTCACCTGGCCGGCGGCGCTCGAGCGCCGGATCATCCTCCGGCACGGCCCCCCGGACAACACCGTCTTCGTGGAGCTGATGTTCCCCGAGAGCAGCTTCACCGAACGCGGCCCGCTCGACAGCGTCACCGTGACGGTCCAGCCCACCCCCGGACTCTACGGCTTCCGCCTCGAGGCCAGCCTGCCACCGGCCGCCGGCCCCCGGATGCGCTTCAAGTATCCGGTGCATTTCGGCGCCACGAACGCGGGGCTCGCGCGCTACGGGACCCGGGCCCGGTATGAACGCGCGCTCCTGGTTCTGGTGCAGATCGACAGCCTGAGCTGGGGCGTGCTCCCCACCACCCGACCCGCTTCGGACAACCTCGAGGCGCCGCTCCGGGGCAGCGGCCGGTACCTGATCGCCGCGCCGACATGAACCCACCCGGCTTCGGCTCCCTGTCCGATTTCCTCGCCCGCGCCCGCCCCGGCATGGTCCCGGTGGTGCGCCAGGTGGTGCTCGACGGCGACACACCGGTCGCGGCGTTCGCCAAGCTGCACCGGGGGACGTACGGCTTCCTGCTGGAGTCCCTCGAAGGCGGCGAGCGCTGGGCCCGCTACACCTTCCTCTCCACCGACCCCCGCGAAGTCCTAAGCTACCATGGCCGGGAGATCCGGCGGTGGACCGCGACCGATGGCTGGCGGACGCTTCCCACCGAGGAGGCGCCGCTCGACCACCTGGCGCGCACCATGCGCCAGTACCCGCCGGTGGACGTGCCCGGGCTGCCGCGATTCACCGGCGGGGCCGTGGGCTATATCGGCTACGACGTGGTGCGGAGCCTCGAGCGGCTGCCCCACCCTCCGGCCGATGATCGCCAGCTCCCCGATGCCCTGCTGATGGTGGCCGACACGCTGCTGGTGCTCGACAACCTGTTCAATCGCGCCACGATCATCGCCAGCGTCGAGGTGCGGGAGGGGATGAAGGGCGGCGAGCTGGAGTCGCTCTACCACCAGGCCATCGGGCGGATCGAGGACTGGCTCAACCGGCTCCAGGGAGCCTCCGCCCTCCGCCCGCTCGCCATCGAGGGTGAACCGCCGATTCCCCCGGCCACCTGCCCCTACCCGGATGCGGCGTACCAGGACGGGGTCCGCAGGATCCAGGAGTACATCGCCGCCGGCGACACCTTCCAGACGGTGCTCTCCCGCCGGCTCGATCTCGACGCCCCCGACCCGTTCCTCACCTATCGCTACCTTCGGGCGCTCAATCCGGCGCCCTACCTCTACTTCCTGCACTTCGATGACCTGCACGTCGTGGGCAGCTCCCCCGAGGTGCTGATCCGGGTGGAGGATGGCGAAGTCACGGTGCGCCCCATCGCCGGCACCCGGCCGCGAGGCGCCACGCCGGCGCAGGACCAGGCGCTCCAGGCCGAGCTCGAGGCCGATCCCAAGGAGCGGGCGGAACACCTGATGCTGGTGGACCTCGGGCGGAACGACGTGGGCCGGGTGGCGGAGTTCGGCACGGTGCGGCTCACCGCATTCCTGACGGTGGAACGGTACTCGCACGTGATGCACCTGGTGAGCGAGGTGCGCGGCCGGCTCCGGCCCGAGCTGGACGCGCTCGCCGCCCTGGGCGCCTGCTTCCCTGCCGGGACGGTCAGCGGCGCGCCCAAGGTCCGCGCCATGGAGATCATCGACGAACTCGAGCCCACCCGGCGCGGACCCTACGCCGGCGCGGTGGGCTACGTCGGGTGGGGAGCGCGCACGCTGGATACCGCGATCGCGATCCGGACGGTGGTGCTCCGGGGCGGCCGCGCCTGGGTCCAGGCGGGGGCCGGGATCGTGGCCGACTCCGATCCGCTGATGGAATGGCGGGAGACCGAGGCCAAGGCCCGCGCGGTGCTGGCGGCGCTGGGCCTGGCGGGCGCCCGAGGTCGTTAAACCGCATGGGGTTACACGGCCGCCCGGTTAGCGCGTACCGGGCTGGATGCTTAGATTAGGAGCCTATGCCCTTCAAGCTCGTCTCCTTTACCGGCGACCAGGACTTCGAGCTCATCCCCGACCAGACCTACATCGTGGGCCGGGCGGTGACGAGCGAAATCCCGATCTTCGATCCGACCATCAGCCGCCGCCACGCGGAGCTGCGCGTGGGGAAGGCCAGTGTGTCGCTCAAGGACCTGGGCAGCTCCAACGGGACCTTCATCAACGGCGAACGGGTCACCGACGGCACCCTCGAGGCCGGCGATTCCGTCACCTTCGGCAAGGTGGTCTTCCAGCTGAAGACCCCGGAAATGGGCAGCGCGCGGCTGGTCACCACCGGGCAGAATCTGCCCCATCCCGGCGGCACGATCGTCAAGCAGATCGCCATGAGCGGCGGGGTGCCGCCCGGCATCGTCGGCGAGGCGGTCCCCGCCCCCGCCGACGCCGGCCAGGGCCAGCTCAAGGTGGCCGCCGCCAGCACCGGCGAGCGGAACGCGCGGAAGCTGTCGCTGCTGCTCGAAGTCTCGCAGAAGCTCTCCGGCGAGCTCGACCTCGACAAGCTGCTGGGCCGGGTGGTGGAGACGACGTTCGACGTGATGGGCGTGGACCGGGTCTCGGTGCTGCTCAAGACCGACTCCGGCGAACTGGTCCCCCGGGTCTCCAAGAGCCGCCTCGGCGACAGCTCGGCGCAGCATGTCCCGCGCTCGATCGCGCGGAAGGCGGTGGAGGAGCGGGTCGCGATCCTGACCGACAACGCCGTGGCCGACGACCGCTTCAAGGGCGGCGCCTCCATCATGCTGCAGAGCGTGCGCAGCGCCATGTGCATCCCGCTCATGGCCGGCCCGGAGATGGTCCTCGGCATCCTCTACGTGGACAACCTCACCGCCACCAACTCCTTCAGCGACGAGGACCTGCAGTTCCTGATCGCGTTCGGCGGGCTGGCGGCGATCGCGATCAAGAACAGCCGCTTCGCGGAGCAGATCCAGCGCGAGGCGATGGTCCGGTCCAACTTCGAGCGCTACTTCGCCCCCAACGTCGCCGCCGAGATCGCGATGCAGCAGGGCGCGGTCAAGCTCGGCGGCGACCGGCGCCCGGTGACCATCCTTTTCTCCGACATCCGGGGCTTCACCACGATGTCGGAGCACATGAGCCCGGACAGCATCGCCAGCCTGCTGTCGGACTACTTCACCGAGATGGTGGACATCATCTTCGCCAACGGCGGGACGCTCGACAAGTTCATCGGCGACGCGATCATGGCGCTCTGGGGCGCGCCGATTCCCCACGCCGACGATCCCGACCGGGCGGTCCAGGCGGCGATCGCGATGCAGCGCGCCATCGCGACGCTCAATGAGAAGTGGGTGGCGGAAGGACGCCCCAGCATCAGCGTGGGGATCGGGATCAACTACGGCGACACCTTCGCCGGCAACATCGGCAGCCACCTGCGGCTGGAGTACACGGTCATCGGGGACGCGGTGAACGTCGCCAGCCGGCTCTGCTCCAACGCCAAGGGCAGCGAGATCCTGATCAGCGACCCGCTCTACCAGGTGCTCAAGCAGAAGCCGCCGGTCGAGGCCCGGGATCCGCTCAGCGTGAAGAACCGCGCCCAGGCCGTGCCGGTCTGGCGGGTGAAGGTCTGACGCGAGCCTACGGCCGCGCCGCCGCCATCTTCCAGAACGCGATGCCCCCCGCCTGCTGCCCCACCTCCACCGAGGCCACCCGCGCCAGCGCGCCGAGGTCCCAGACGTCCACCGTCCCGGGCGCCGCGCCGACGCCTTCACTGCTCACGAAGGCGTAGCGGGAGTCGGGGGTGACGACCACCCCGTGGCTGATGGTGGTGGAGCTCTTCGCCTGGAGCACGCTGGTGCCGCTCGCCAGGTCGAACACCTGCACCGCGCCCCCCTGCTTGAGGGTGGCGACGAGCAGCCGCCCGTCCGGCGTCACCGCCAGGTTGTAGGGCCCGCGCCCGGTGGCGAAGCGCCGGGTGATGGCCCAGCCGGCGCGGTCCAGCTCCACGATCTGATCCGCCTTGTTGCAGGCCACGTAGATCCGCGCGCCGTCCGCCGAGGGCTGCGCCCAGGTCGGCGAGCAGCTCGGCGCCGGCATCGTGTGGCCGGCCCCGTGCGCGGAGTGGTCCATCGCCGGGGACGTCAGGGCGATGGGACCTTCCTTCCCCCTGGCCAGCCCGAAGCGCCGCGCCACCTCGAAGCTCCGGGCGTCGAGCTCCACCAGCTGATCGTCCATCATGCAGGTGGAATACTGCGCCAGGCCGTCCGGCGAGATCCGGCTGCCGTGCGGCATGGTGCAGGTCTCGGTGCGGGCGACCTCGGTGTTGGTCGGGGTGTAGACCACCGACACCGAACTGGGCACCATCCGTCCGTGCAGGTTGAAGTTGACGATGAAGGCGTAGAGCCCATCGCCGGTCACGTCGAGCGACGCCGGAAAGTTGCCGAGGAAGATCCCCGGTCCCGCCAGCGTATCCGGGCCGAGGGCGATCTTCCAGTACTTGCCGTCGGGGGAGCCGTGGCCCGTCGTCAGGTGGAGGTACTGCCCGTCCCGGGAGATCTGCAGCCCGTGCGGGCCCTCGAGCTCGGCCGCGGACTGGCCCACCGGGATGGTGCGTTCCACCGCCGCGCCGCCCGGCCCGAAGCGGATCCGGTGCAGCAGGTCCGCCGATTCGGCGCCGACGTACACCCAGTAGTCGCTGGTGGGCGGCGCCGGGCGCGGTGTCCCCTGGGCGGCGAGCGGCAGGACGGCCAGGACCCAGAGGAGGGCCGCGAGGACGGAACCCCGGCACCGCTTGCGGAGAGCTGTGGAGCGCATCAGGTTGCCATCGTGTCGTTGCAGGAAGCGCGGTCAATCTCACGGAGCATCATCGTGTCCAAGCTACACTCGCTCTCCGCCGCCGTCACGGTGGCCCTCGCGGCGCTCGCCGCGGCCCTCGAGGCGCAGCAGCCGGCGCCCGTGCCCGTCGCCCGCCTCGCGGCGGAGCCGGCCAGCCTCACCCTCGAGGTCGGCGCCACCGACTCCTTCACGGTCAAGGCCTACGGGGCGGATGGCCGGGAGATCGCCCAGCCGGCCCTCCGGGCCAGTGCGCCCCGGGGCGCGCTCCGGCTGAGCCGCGGCGCGGTGACGGCGGTGTCCGCGGGGGAGTTCGAGATCGTGTTCAGCGCAGTGCAGGGCGTCGGCTCGGCGCCGGTGACGGTCGCGATCCCGGTGAAGGTCACCTGGCCCGCGCTTACCGGACTCGCCCTGACCGCCGATCCCGGCCGGCTCTACACCGGCATCACCCTCGGGCTCAAGGCGCGCGGCACGCACGCGGACGGCAGCGAACGCCCCGCCGCGGCGCTGGCGACCACCTGGCGGAGCTCCAATCCCTCGCTCGCCAGCGTGGATCGCTATGGCTACGTCACCGCCCACCGCCCCGGCAGCGTCACGATCACCGCCGAGTCCGAGGGGGTCCGGGCCCAGTGGCGGCAGACGGTGGCGCTCAATCCGGTGCGGAGCCTGACGGTGGACCTGGAGCAGGCCAGCATCCGCACCGGCGAAGTCGTGCACCTGAAGGCGACGGCGCGACGGGCCAACGGCACCCCGGTCACCGACGTGCCGGTCACCTGGAGCTACACCTACCTCCCCGATGACACGATCGCGGCGCCGGGCGCCACCGGGGTGCTGGACCGGGGACTCTTCACCGCCGAGGTGCCGGGCCGCTACACCCTCCTGGCGGAGGCGGGGGGCATCACCGCCCGGCAGGTCGTGGAGGCGCGGCCCCGGGACGCCCGGCGGCGGATCAACGTCACCGGCCGGGGGCAGATCACCCACGTCCACACCTCCGACTTCTGGCCCTGGACCGGGAAGGACGGCCGGGACTACGCCCTGGTAGGCACCTGGGGTGGCGACGGCTGGGCGTATGTCATGGACATCAGCGACCTGGCCCATCCGGTCCGCACCGATTCGATCAAGGTGGACGCCCGGGTGATCAACGATGTCACCGTCTCGCCCGATGGCCGCTACGGCGTCCTCTCGCGCGAGGGCGCCTCCAACCGGGTGAACGGCGTCGTGATCCTGGACCTGGCCAATCCGGCGCACCCGAAGATTGCCGCGACCTTCGACCAGGAGCTGACCGGCGGCGTCCACAACATGTTCGCCACCAACGACTATCTCTTCGCGATCTCGGGCGGGGACCGCTACGTGATCGTGGACGTCCGGGACATCTACGCGCCGAAGTACGCCGGCGAGTACGATCACCCCAACAGCCGCATCCATGACGTCTGGGTCAACAACGGGATCGCCTACAGCTCGGAATGGGGCACCGGCGTGGTGGTCGTGGATGTGGGGAACGGCAAGTGGGGCGGCACCATCCAGAAGCCGGTGCTGATCAACACCTTCCCCACCACGAGCGGCGCCACCCACGAGATCTACCCCTACGTGCAGAAGAACACCGGCAAGGTGTACCTCTTCCTGGGGGACGAGATCATGTCGCGGGAGGGGCGGGTCTGGGAGGGCACGGCCTACATGCAGGACCTCTTCGGCGACAAGCCGAAGCAGGGGGGCGTGCCCCAGACCTCCGCGGGGTACACCCACATCATCGATTTCACCGATCCGATGCACCCCAGGAACATCGCCAAGTACCACCAGGAGGAGTTCGGCGCCCACGACATCATCGTCGAGGACGACATCATGTACCAGGCGTACTACGACGGCGGGCTCCGGGTGGTGGACGTCTCCGGGGAGCTGGTGGGGAACCTCGCCGAGCAGCGCCGCGAGATCGCGGTGTTCAAGCCCTTCGACCCGCAGGGCTTCACGCCCAATGCCTCCTTCGTGATGAACGCGATGCCGTGGAAGGGGCACATCCTGTTCACCGACTTCAACAGCGGCCTCTGGGCGGCGAAGCTGGAGCCGAAGCGGGGCCTGACGCCGTAGGCGGTTGGGCGGTTTGGCGGTTGGGCGGTTCGCGAATAGTCGAATCGCCCAATCGCCTACTCGCCCTGCCGCCCAAACCGATACGGAATCCCCGCCGCCTCCAGCAGCCCCAGCACCAGCCGCACCGGCAGGCCCATCACCCCGAAGAAGTCCCCCTCGATTCGCTCCACCAGCGCCGCCCCGTAGCCCTGGATGCCATAGGCGCCCGCCTTGTCCATCGGCTCGCCGGTGGCGATGTAGGCCCGGAGCAGGTCATCATCCGCGGACCGGAACGTGACCCGGGTGATGTCAGTGGCCTGCCGGACCACCCCGCCCGACACCAGCGCGATGCTGCTGATCACCTCGTGGGTACGCCCCTGCAGCCGGCGCAGGATCCGCAGCGCGTCTTCCGCATCCGCCGGCTTCTCGAGCAGCTGGCCATCCAGCAGCACCGTGGTGTCGGCGCCGAGGACCAGGGCGCCGGGCACGCTGAGCGCCTTCTCCCGCGCCAGCCGTTCGGCGTAGGCCACCGGGGCCTCGCCCGGCTGCCATTCCTCCGGGATGTGCGAGGGCCGGACCTCGAAGGCAATGCCGAGCATCTGCAGCAGCTCGCGCCGGCGGGGCGAACCGGAGGCAAGGATGAGAATGGGGGAGGTCATGCGGCGGGGGCGTCGCGATCGATCACCAGCGTCACCGGGCCGTCGTTGTGGATCTCCACCTGCATCATCGCCCCGAACTCCCCGCTCTCCACCTGGAGCCCCTGCACCCGCAGCCGGGCGAGGAATCGCTCGTACAGGGGAATGGCCTGTTCCGGGCGGGCGGCGCCGATGAACGAGGGGCGGCGCCCCTTCTGCGCGTCGCCGTAGAGGGTGAACTGCGAGATCACCAGCACCGCACCCCCGACCTCCTCGAGCCCCAGGTTCATCTTGCCCTCCGGGTCCGTGAAGAGCCGGAGGCCCGCCACCTTGTCCGCCATCCAATCGACCTCGGCGGTGGTGTCGCTGTGGGTGAAGCCGGCGAGCAGGCAGAAGCCGGCGCCGATGGCGCCCGCCACCCGCCCCTCGATGGTGACGCTGGCGCGGCTCACTCGCTGCAGCACGATGCGCATGGTGCCGTACGGTAGCAGCCCCCGGCGACCGGGAAAAGGGAGCGCGGGTCCACGGCAGATCCCCCAACCGGGGTATCTTGCACCATGTGGCTGTTCCGGTCCCGCCGTCGGGCGGCGTTGATTCTCGGAGGGAGCATCGGCGCCGCGGTCCTCGGGGCGGTGCTCCTCGATCGCGCGCTGGAGGCGGCCCTGCGCAGTCCGGTGGACGCGTATCTCCGCAAGCGTACCCTCGTGATCGCCCACGTGGATTCGAGCCCCGGACTCATCATTGACCTGCCGGAGCTGAAGCTGAGCCTGCTCCGCCGTCGGCTGGACCTGCACGATGTCCGGATCCGCTTTGATCAGAACCTGAACGGCGAGGTGCGGCACTTCGCCGCCGACGCGCCCGTGATCAAGCTCACCGGGCTCGATCTGAGCGACCTGATCTGGCGCCGCAGCCTCCGGCTCTCGGGCGTGGTGATCGACCGGCCCGTGATCCGGCACCGGCAGGAGGGGCCGGCGGACAGCACCCCCGCGCGGCCCCAGGCGGAGCCGGACGACACCCTGCCCATCACCATCACCTCACCGGACTCCCTGCTCTTCCGCCTGGTGGCCGCCTGGCTGCCGGACGCGGTGCGCGGCGCCCGAATCGACCTGGTGCGGGTGACCGGCGCCGTCGTCCAGTCGGAGGAGGTGAAGGGGAGCGCGGTGTCGCGCGATTCCACCGCCGGCCTTACCCTGGAGCTGCGGGGGCTCCAGCTCGACACCACGAGCCACCGGGTGTTCGAGCGCGGCATCCTCGAAGCCCGGCTCTTCGTGCATGCCTCCGAGCGTCCGCGGGACAGCCTCCTGCTGAGCGAGGTGGTGGTGACCGTCACCCCCGATGACACCACCTTCGACATCGGCGAGCTCCGGACCGGACGGACCGCCGGAGACCACCAGCTCCGGGTGAGGGGCATCCGGCGGTCCCACGCCCGTCAGGTGCTCACCGTGGACACCGTGTCCTATGCTCCGGCGGGCGCCGACTCGAGCTTCTTCGCCGCCGCTCGCTCCCGCGCCACGCGGGTGCGCCTGGTCGCGACGGGGGTGCAGGCCACCGGCCTCCGGCAGCAGAACCTCAAGCACCGGGAGATCGCCGCCGGCGGCGTGTGGATCGCCCGCGCGGAGCTGGACCTGCTCGCGGACCGCCGCCCGCCGCCGGGGCCTGATCGCGCCCGCCGGCTCTGGCCCGCCCGCCTGGCGGCGCTGCCCTGGACGGTCGGGGCGGATTCCATCGTGCTCGCGGCGGGCACGATCCGGTACGCCGAACTGATGGCGGGCCGGCCGCAGCCCGGGAGCGTGCACTTCACCCAGGTCCATGCCCGCATCCACGGCCTCAGCAACGACAGCGCGACTACCGGTCCCCCGGTCCGGCTCCGGGCAGCCGCCCGGCTCTTCGGACAGGGCGCGCTCTCCACCGACATCGAGGTGCCGATCCAGCGCGGGCCGATCCGCCTCCACGCCCGGGGCGAACTCGGCGAGCTGCCCCTCGACAGCTTCAACAGTTTCCTGCTCCCGGGGAACGGCATCGAGATCACCGGCGGAACGCTGCACTCGGCGCAGTTTGACTTCACCATCGCCGGCGGGCACGCCAGGGGGGAGCTGCGGGCGGGGTACACGGGACTCGAGCTCCGCCTGGTGGACAAGGTCACCGGCAAGCAGAACTTCGGGAAGAAGATCACCAGCATGGTGGCGGGAACGATGGTGCGGCACGAGCGGGTCCCCGGCAAGAAGGGGAACCTCAAGCCCGTGCCGATCGCGTACGAGCAGACGCCGGGCGACACCTTCTGGGGCCTGCTCTGGCGGGCGGTCCGCTCGGGGATGATCAAAGCTGTAAAGAACTAACGGCACGCCCACAACGCACGAGGACGGCCCACCCTGCGCCGCCCTCTGCCGTCCCGCCGTCCTGTCGTCCTCCGGTTCTACTCCACCGTCACGCTCTTGGCCAGGTTCCGCGGCTGGTCCACGTTGCAGCCCCGGCGGACGGCCACGTAGTAGCTGAACAGCTGCAGCGGGATGATCGCGAGGATCGGGGTCAGCAGATCCAGGGTCTCGGGAATCGTGAAGGTCGCTGACGCCAGCCGCTTGATCTGGTCGTCGCCGTCATTCTTGATGGCGATCACCTGCCCGCCGCGGGCCCGCACCTCTTCCACGTTGGAAACGATCTTGCCGTGCACCGCGTCCTTGGGCGCGATGAACACCACCGGCATGTTCTCGTCGATCAGGGCGATGGGCCCGTGCTTCATCTCCGCGGCCGGGTAGCCCTCGGCGTGGATATAGGAGATTTCCTTGAGCTTGAGCGCCCCCTCCAGCGCCACGGGGAAGTTCACCCCGCGGCCGAGGTACAGCGCGTTGTTGCTGCGCCAGAAGCGCTCGGCCAGCGCCTCGACCTCCGGCGCGCGGTCCAGGATCTCCTGGATCTGCTCCGGCAGCGCCCGGAGGCCCTGGATGATCTGCCGCCCCTGCAGGATGCTCAGGTTGCGGAGCCGGCCGAACCGGAGCGTGATGAGCGCCAGCGCGATCACCTGGCTGGTGAAGGCCTTGGTGCTCGCCACGCCCACCTCGGGGCCGGCGTGGAGATAGATGCCGCCGTCCACCTCGCGGGCGATGGTCGACCCCACGACGTTGACCAGGCCGATGGTCCGGGCACCCCGGCGCTTGGCCTCCCGGATCGCGGCCAGGGTGTCCGCCGTCTCGCCGGACTGGGAGATGCCGATGACCAGGGTCCGGTCGTCCACCACCGGGTTCCGGTAGCGGAACTCCGAGGCGTACTCGACCTCCACCGGAATGCGGGCCAGCTCCTCCAGCATGTACTCGCCGATCAGCGCCGAATGCCAGCTGGTGCCGCAGGCGGTGATCACGATCCGGTTGATGCGCTTGATGTCGTCGTCGGTGAGGTTGAGGCCGCTGACCCGCGCCGTCCCCTCCTCCTCGAGCAGGTGGCCGCGCATGGTGTTCCGCACCGTGTCCGGCTGCTCGAAGATCTCCTTCAGCATGAAGTGGGCGTAGCCGCCCCGCTCGATCGTGGCCAGGTCCCACTCAATCTGGTTGACCGGCTTCTCGATCCGGGTCGCCGCGAGGTCCCGCACGTGGTAGCCCTTGCGGGTGAGGACGACCATCTCGCCGTCGTCCAGGTACACCACCGAGCGGGTGTGGGAGAGGATCGCGGAGGCGTCCGAGGCGACGAACCATTCGCCGTCGCCCACCCCCACCAGGAGCGGCGAGCCTTTCCGGGCCGCGACCAGCACATCCGGCTCATCGGCGCAGATCACCGCGATGCCGTAGGCGCCGTCCACCTCACGCAGCGCCTCGGCCACCGCCTCCTCGAGGCTCCCCCGGTAGCAGACCCCCACCAGGTGGGCCAGGACTTCCGTGTCGGTGTCCGACTTGAACGTGTGCCCCCGCTGCTCCAGCACCTTCTTGATAGCGCCGGCGTTCTCGATGATGCCGTTGTGAATCAGGGCGATCTTGCCCGACTGGTCCACATGCGGATGCGCGTTGCCGGTGGTCGGCGGACCGTGCGTGGCCCAGCGCGTGTGCCCGATCCCAACCGTGCCCTTGGGAGTGTACTCCGTCAGCCGCTGCTCCAGCGCCGAGAGCTTGCCCGACTGCTTGACCACCGCCAGCCCGGATCCGTTCAGGACCGCGATGCCGGAGGAGTCATACCCGCGATACTCGAGGCGCCGCAGCCCCTCGATGAGGAGCGCGACCGCCTGCCTGGGGCCTACGTACCCGACAATCCCGCACATGCCAGGGGGTCCTTAGCTCGAGAAGAGTTCATGACAGACCGCGACCAGGGCCTGGGCGTCGGCTTCCGTCGGGGCCTCGGCAATGAACCGGACGATTGGCTCTGTGCCCGAGGGCCGGACATGCACCCAGCGGTCCGACCATGCAAGCCTCAGTCCGTCGCGCGTATCCGCCACCGCGCCCGCGAAGCGGGTCTGGAGCCGGGCGTAGACTGGAGCTAAGTCGTTGCCGCGTGGTGCTTTTGCCTTCACGATCCGGTACCGGGGCTGCCCCCCGACCAGGGAGGACACCGACTGTCCAGATGCCGCAAGCAAGTGCAGGATCAGTGCCACACCAACCGGGGCGTCACGCCCAATGTGCAGCGAGGGCAGAATGACCCCGCCATTCCCCTCGCCACCGATCACGGCCCCCTCATCCCGAATCGTCCGGGCGACATTCGCCTCCCCCACGGGGGCACGGACAAATCTGGCCCCACCCATCCGGGCGGCATCCTCGACCACCAGGCTGGTGGAAAGGTTGGCCACCACCGATGGCTCGGCGGCCCGGCGGCTCCGCGGCTCGGCCGAATGCTGCAGGACGGCGCGGACCGCCAGGGCGAGGGTGTAGTCCTCGCCGATCGGGGAGCCGGTCTCGTCCACCAGCGCCAGCCGGTCCACATCCGGGTCCACCGCGAAGCCCACCGCCGCACCGGACTCCCGCACCAGGCGGGAGAGGTCGCCGAGATTCTCCGGCACCGGCTCCGGCGCCCGGGGGAAGCGTCCGTCGGTCTCGGTATTGATGGCGTGCACCACGCAGCCCAGCCGCTCGAGCAGCTGCGGCATCGTGGTGCCGCCCGCCCCGCGCACGCAGTCGAGCGCCACCGGGAAGCTCCGGGCGCGGATGGCCGCGAGGTCGATCATCGGGAGGGCCAGCACCTGGGCCAGGTGCCGCTCGATCGCGTCGCGATCCTCGCGCACGGCACCGATGCCATCCCACCCGGTGCGGGGCGGCCCCGACTCGGCCAGGGCGCGCACCGCCGTCCCGTCCGCCCCGTCGAGGAAGATCCCGTCGGGGCCGACCAGCTTGAGCGCGTTCCACTCGATGGGATTGTGGCTGGCGGTGAGGATGAGGCCGGCGCCGGCGTGATGATGTTCCACCGCGAGCTGCACCGTGGGGGTGGGGGCCACCCCCACGTCGATCACGTCCACCCCGACCGACATCAGGCCGGCCGTCGCCGCCCGGGCGAACATCGGGCCGCTGGTGCGGGCGTCGCGGCCCAGCACGACGGCCGGCTTGCCGCTGGCCCGGGCCCAGGCGCCGAGCGCCGCGGCATGCCGGGCCACGAGCTCCGGAGTGAGGTCCTTGCCGACGATGCCGCGCATGCCGGAGACGCTGATCATGAGAGTATCAGACATGGGGCGTAAGGTAGCGGCGGCGGGGTCGGAGGAGGAGGCGGCGGCTTACGTCTCCGGCTCGGCGAACTCCCGCCGGAACGCGGCTACGACCTCGGCGTCGAAGTGGCTGCCGGCGTGGGACGCCAGCTCCGCCAGGGCGCTGGCCGGGGGCAGGGAGGCCCGGTAGGAGCGGTCGGTGGTCATGGCGTCGAACGCGTCGGCGACGGCCACGATCCGCGCGGCCCAGGGGATCCGGCTGCCCTCGAGCCGGTCGGGAAACCCCTCGCCATCCACCCGTTCGTGGTGCGACCGCACGATGGACAGCACGGTGGGGTTCTCCCGCACCAGGGGGGCCAGGATCCGCTCCCCGAGGACGGTGTGCTCGCTGATGGAGGTGAACTCCTCGGCGGTGAGGGGCCCCGGCTTCCGGAGGATGGCCTCCGGGGTGCCGATCTTGCCGATGTCGTGGAGCGCCGCCCCCAGCCGGATGTCCTCGAGCGACTGCCCGGTGAACCCCAGGCGCGCCGCCACCCGCCCGGCGTAGTGACTCACCCGGGTCGAGTGGCCGCGGGTGTAGGGGTCCTTGGCGTCGAGGGCATGCACCAGGGTCTGGACCCCCTCGAGGAACATCTCCTTGATGCGGAGGGCCTGCTGGTCCACCATCCGCTCCAGGTTCTGCTGGTAGAACCGGTTCTCGAGCAGCAGGTCCCGCTTTTCCATGGCGCGCCGGATGCGCGACTGGATCTCCCCCAGCAGCGCCGGCTTGGTGATGTAGTCGAGGGCGCCCGCCTGCAGGCATTCGACCGCCATCTCCGCCTCCCGGATCCCGGAGAGCATCACCACCGCCATGTCCGGGTAGCGCCGCCGGACCTCCCGCAGCAGGCCCAGGCCGTCGAGCCCGGGCATGGAGACGTCGGACACGAGGAGCGGGAGCTCCCCGGTCTGCTCCAGGATGGTCAGCGCCTCGTTCCCCGAGGCGGCCTCGATGCAGGAGAGGCCCATCGCCTCGAGCACATGCGCCATGGACCGGCGCAGGTCGGCATCGTCGTCGGCGAGCAGGCAGAGCCCGTGGCCGACGCCGGGCGGCACCGTCGGGTCGGGGGGATGGACCCCGACCGGGTCGGAGCCCCGTCGGCGTGAAGCGGGTGTGGAGGGCACGGCTGAGTGTCGCGCCGCCGGGCACCGGGGGGCGGTGATGGCGGTCACCCCGCAGGCGGGGTCAGGCCTGGACCGGCAGGCTCGAGGGGTCGGGGAAGGCTTCCTTGAAAGCGCGGACCACGTCGGGGTCGAAGTGGCTGCCGAGGCAGCGGTCCAGCTCCCCGAGGGCCTCGGCGGGGGTCCGGGAACCGCGGTACGCACGCGTGGTGGTCATCGCGTCAAAGGCATCCACCACTGACACGATGCGGGCCTCGAGCGGGATGTCGGCGCCCTGCAGCCGGTCGGGGAAGCCGCCGCCATCCATCCGCTCGTGATGGCTCCGCACGATCCGCAGCACGATCGGATTCTCCCGCGCCAGCGGCGAGAGGATCTTCTCGCCGAGGATGGTGTGCTCGGTGATATGGGCGAATTCCTCGGTGGTGAGGGGGCCCGGCTTGTTGAGCACCGCCTCCCGGGTGCCGATCTTGCCGATATCGTGCAGCTCCGCGCCCAGCCGGACCTCCTCCAGCGCATCGCCGGAAAACCCCAGCCGCACCGCGGTCTGGACCGCGTAGCGGCTCACCCGGATGGAATGCCCGCTGGTGTAGGCATCCTTGGCCTCGAGGGCGTGCGCCAGGGTCTGCACCCCCTGCAGGAACAGCTCCCGGATCCGGCCCGCCTGCGACCGCACCCGCAGTTCCAGGTTCCGGTGATAGAACCGCTTCTGCAGCAGCAGGTCCCGCTTCTCGAGCGCCTTGGCCACCCGGGCCCGGACCTCCTCCAGCAGCGCCGGCTTGGCGATGTAGTCGAGCGCCCCCTTGTCGAGGCAGGCCACGGCGGTCTTCACGTCCGACACCCCGGACAGCATCAGGACGGCGGTGTCCGGGTACCGCCGGGTGATCTCCTCCAGCAGCTCCATCCCGGAGACCCCTGGCATGTTGACGTCCGTGATAACCAGCGGCACCTCGCCATGCTCCTCCAGCAGCCGGAGCGCGGCGCCGCCGTCCTCCGCCTCGAGCGGGGTGAGCCCGATGGTGCGGATCACCCGCGCGATGCTGGACCGGACCGCGGCATCGTCGTCCACGACCAGGCAGCGGGGCGCCACCACCCGCGGCTCCACCTCCGCCTCCGGCGATTCCGGCATCAGGCTGCCCGCGCGTCGGCTTGCTGGCGGTGCATCGCGCGGGTAACCTTCGCCCGACTCGAACCCGGCCCCGCATGACACAGCTTCGCGACGACGACGCGCACCTCGGCTTCAGCACCCGCGCGGTGCACGCCGGCCAGGGCCCCGACCTGATGAGCGGGGCGGTGATGACGCCGATCTACCAGACCTCCACCTACGTCCAGGAAGGGCTGGGGAAGCACAAGGGATACGAGTACGCCCGCACCCAGAATCCCACCCGGGAGGCGCTGGAGCGCTGCGTGGCGAGCCTCGAGGGCGGCACCCATGGGTTCGCCTTCGGCTCCGGACTCGCCGCGCTGGACACCACGCTCAAGCTGCTCTCCGCCGGCGATCACGTGATCTCGGGGGAAAACATCTACGGCGGGTCCCACCGCCTCATGGAGCGGGTCTACGGCCGGCTCGGCCTCTCGTTCACGTTCGTGGACATGCGGGATCCGGAGAACGTCGCCCGGGCCATCACGCCGGCCACCCGGATGGTCTACGGCGAGACGCCCACCAACCCGATGATGTTCCTGGCCGACCTCGAAGCGATCGGCCACATCACCCAGGCGCGCGGCCTGCTCTTCGTGGTGGACAACACCTTCGCCACCCCGTTCTTCCAGCAACCCCTTGGGCTCGGCGCCGACCTGGTGCTCCACTCCACCACCAAGTACCTCAACGGCCACAGCGACATGGTCGGGGGCCTGCTGGTGACCGCCCGCGACGACCTGGCCGAGCGGATCGGCTACCTGCAGAACGCGGCGGGCGGGGTGCCGGGCCCGATGGACTGCTGGCTCTGCCTGCGCGGGCTCAAGACCCTGCCGCTCCGGATGCGGCAGCACGACGCCGCGGGCCGCGAACTGGCCGCCTGGCTCACCACGCACCCGAAGGTGCAGAAGGTGTACTACCCCGGATTGCCCGATCATCCGCAGCATGCCCTCGCCCGGCGGCAGATGCGGGGCTTCGGGGGAATGATCTCGCTCGAACTCGGGGACCCCGCCCTGGCCCGGCGGATGGTGGAGCGCACCAAGGTCTTCGCCCTGGCGGAATCGCTGGGCGGGGTGGAGAGCCTGATCGGCCACCCGGCGAGCATGACCCACGCCTCGGTGCCACTCGCCTTGCGGCAGGCCATGGGGCTGACCGACAGCCTGGTGCGACTAAGCTGCGGAATAGAGGATGTGGCGGATCTCAGGGCGGACCTGGAGCAAGCCCTCGGATAGCCACTAATTCGTCTCATCCTGAAACCACCTATCTTTCCTGGCGTACGGATCTGGTCCCAAACAACGAGTCGCTGATGTCCACGCCCGCCCCGCGCCCGCGGCGCACCTTTCCCGATATCGCCCCCGTGAGCTGGGAACACCCGGCCGACCGGGCCGCCCTCCAGACCCTTCGGTCCGTGCCGGGGTTCGAGGAGATCACCCGCAAGATCCTCGGGTTCCTCGGTGGAGAGCGCGGCATCCGGCTGCTCTTCCAGGCCAACGCGATCCGGGTCGGTCCCACCCAGTTCCCCAAGCTCTGGACCACGCACGTCGAAGTCTGCACGACGTTCGACTGGCCCACCGTCCCGGAGCTGTATGTCTCGCAAACCCCGGTCTTCAATGCCGGGGCCTACGGGGTGGACGCGCCGTTCATCGTGCTGCACTCCGCGGCGCTCGAACTGCTGAACGACGACGAGATCCGGGTGCTCCTCGCGCACGAGATGGGTCACGTGATGAGCGGCCACGCGTTCTACCGGACCATCGCGGCCATCCTGTTTCTCGTCAGCGCCTCCGCCCTGCCCAGCCTCGCCGGGCTGGCGCTCATCCCAGTCAAGTTGGCATTCCTGGAGTGGTCGCGAAAGTCCGAACTTTCGAGCGACCGGGCCGGGCTGCTTGGTAGTCAGGACCCGATCGCCTCGCAGAGCCTCTTTATGAAGATGGCGGGGGGGATCCGCCCGGGCATGCACGAGGGCCAGCTGGACCTCGACAGCTTCATGGCCCAGGCGCATGAGTACGCGACGGCCAACGAGGGCCTGGACGTGCTCTACAAGGTGCTCAGCACCCTGATGGTCACCCACCCGATGCACACGGTGCGGGCGGCGGAGCTGCAGAAGTGGATTGGGGGCGGCGACTACGATCGCATCCTGCGCGAGGAATACACCCGCCGTGGGGCCGAGAGCCAGGGCCGCCCCCTCGCCGACGAAGTGGGCGCGGCCAGGGACTACTATGCGCAGGAGGCAAAGGAGACCTTCGGGCAGGTGGTGGACGCCGCCAAGAAGGCGGCGGAACGGGCCCGGGACGCCTTTCGGAAGGCCCAGCAGACGTGAAGATCCTCGTAGTGGGCGGCGGAGGGCGCGAACACGCGATCGCGTGGGCCCTCCGCCGCGAAGCCCCCGGCGTCGAGTTGTTCGCGGCGCCCGGGAACCCCGGCACCGCCGACCTCGCGACCAACCTCCCCATTGCTGCCACCGACATCGACCGCCTGGTCCAGGCGGTCGCGGCGCATGGCATCACCTTCACGATCGTGGGCCCCGAGGCCCCACTCGCGCTTGGCCTGGCCGACCGGCTGCGCGCGGCCGGCCATCCGGTTTTCGGCCCCGACCGGGCGGCGGCGGAGATCGAAGCCTCCAAGGCCTTCTCCAAGGCGCTGATGGAACGGGCCGGCGTGCCCACGGCGCGCAGCCGGACCTTCACCGATCTCCCCGCGGCCCAGGCCTACGTGGCAACCCACCCGGAACCGCTGGTGGTAAAGGCCTCGGGGCTGGCCGCGGGAAAGGGCGCCGTGGTGTGCCAGACCCGGCGGGAAGCCGGGGAAACCCTGGCTGCCATGCTCGGCGAGGGGAAGTTTGGCGAGGCCGGGAAGGTCGTGGTCATCGAAGACTTCATGCCCGGCGAGGAACTGTCCCTCCTTGCCATCACCAATGGCGACGGCATCGAGCTCCTCCCCGCGGCCCAGGACCACAAGCGGCTCCACGAAGGCGACCAGGGCCCGAACACCGGCGGCATGGGGGCCTATGCCCCCGTGGCGCTGGCTACGCCCGCGCTGCTCGAACGGGCGCGCCGGGAGGTACTGGTTCCGACCCTGGCGCAGCTCGCAAAGGACGGAGCGCCGTACAATGGCGTGCTGTATGCCGGCCTGATGCTGGGCCCGGACGGCACGATGCGGGTGGTCGAGTTCAACTGCCGGCTGGGAGACCCGGAGACCCAGGTGGTGCTGCCGCTGGTCGCGGGGGGCCTGCTCGACTGTCTCCAGAGCGTCGCGCGGGGCGCGGCGCCGACGCCGCTTCGGATCGGGAAGGGCGCCGCCGTCACCACGGTGCTTGCCGCACGGGGATACCCCGACAGCCCCGAGAAGGGCGCGGCGATCACCATCCCGCCGTCACTGCCTGAGGGAGTGACGGTGTTCCACGCCGGCACGACGCGAGATGCGGACGGAACCCTGCGTGCCAGTGGGGGACGGGTGCTGAATGTGACGGCGGTGGCGCCGACTTTCCCCGAGGCCCAGCGCCGGAGCCGTGAGGTCGCGGAAGCGATCCGCTTCGAGGGCAAGCTCTTCCGCCGGGATATCGGCTGGCGGGAGGCGGCACGGCGGGGGGTGTGACGCAGGTCCTTGGTCGGGGAGAGATCCGGCGGCACCTTTCACGCGTACTGCGTTGGTTGGCCCTTCCCCATCACGCCCCCTTGGAGTTCCATCATGCGTTACCTCCCCCCTCTCCTCCTCGCCGCCGCGGTCGTCTCCGCCTGCGGCGGCGGCGACAGCAACGGTCCCGGCAATCAGCCCCCGGCGGACGTTTCCATTGTCCCTGGCGCGTTCAACAAGGGATTCCAGGCCTACGCTCCCGATACCCTGACCATCAGCCTGGCGACCAGCGGCAAAGTCGTCTGGCGCAACGATGACGGGGGGGTGGCCCACACCGTCACCGACACCACCGCGGCCGCGCTGTTCGACCTTGGCCTCACCGCCGCCAACAACGACACGGCCAGCTTCACCTTTACCGTGGCCGGCGAATACCCCTACAAGTGCACGATTCACACGGGGATGCGCGGCCTGATCGTCGTCAACCCGTAACACGCTGCAGGGAGAGGGATAAGCGGGGGCGCGGCGTGCCGCGCCCCCGCTTGCGTTTCCCGCCCCGGCGGATGCCCCACCCCCATCCCTAATCCAATTCCCAATTAGTTGGGACTCTCCCAATCGGATGGGAGCCATTGGGAGCTCACTGACTCCGCCCCGCCCCCACCCCAAGCTCCCAACGCATTTCGCTTCTTGACGTTAGCCAACTGGCGCGGACCGGCCGGCGGCTGGCGCGCGCCCTGCCTTACTCCCCGACACGTCCCGCGATGTCGCGCCGACTCACGCGTCCCGAACCGCCGAGGAGTGTATGCCGAACGCCGCCGCCGATGCCGACCTGTTCGAGGAACTGCTGGTCCCCGTGCTGAATCCGGCGTACCGCGCCGCGCGCCACTTCACCGGCAACACCGCCGACGCTGAGGACGCGGTGCAGCAGGCCTCCCTGCTGGCCTGGCGCGCCTTCGGGAGCTTCCAGCCGGGGACCAACTTTCGGGCCTGGTTTCTCCGCATCGTCACCAACGTCTGCCGCTCGGAGTATCGCCGCACCCGGCGGGCGCCCCTCGGCCTCTCCCTCGACGATCCCGATGCCGGTGACGCGGTGATCGGCGCCGATCGGACGGCGGAGCTGAGCCCCGCCCCCGCCGACGTCGCCTTCATCAGCCGGCTCGACACCGAGGAGATCTCCGCGGCGATGGCGCGGCTGCCGGAGGAGTATCGGACGGTCTGCACCCTCTACTTCGTGGACGACCTGGCCTATCAGGAGATCGCCGAGATCGTCGGCCGGCCGATCGGGACGGTGCGCTCCCGCCTGCATCGTGGCCGGAAGCTGCTCATGCAGTCGCTGATGGCGCTGGCGGTGGAGCGGGGCCTGGTGAGTGAGCCGGTGGGCGGGTTCGAGGAGGAGGAAGAGGAGCTGGAGGCGCTGGTCGCGTGAGGGAGCCTCAGGGGCCGCCCAGGGGCGACAGGTCAATGGCCCAGGCGTCGGCCCGGAGGTCCCGGATATTCACGAGTGCGGTGCCGCTGGCGGGGTGGACGTCCAGCACCTCGACGCCACGCGGGAAGGCGGTGACCAGGTCGGGGCTTCCGCCATTGAGGGACAGGAGCTGCAGCCGCCCCGGATCCGCGACGTACGGCGTGTTGCTGATGTAGAGCCGCTGGCCGTCCGCAGTCCACGCCAGCGGCCGGTGGTTGCCGCCCAGCAGGAGGCGGGGGGGGGCGCCGCCGGGCGCCACCTCGAACACTCCGCGGCCGTTCATTCCCAGGTTCTCGAAGTAGGCCACCCGGCTCCCGTCCGGCGAGCCGACCGGCCAGAAGGTCCACCCCGCCGAATCCACGCCACCGAGGGCCGCGGGCTCCCCGCCACCGACCGGCACGGCGAGGATGGTGCGGTTCCCCTCCCGGGTGGCCAGCACCGTCGCGCCGTCCCGCCAACCGATCGTACTGCCGGCGCGGAATCGGCCGAGCACCCTCGCGCCGGTGCCATCCTCCGGAAAGAGCTCGACCCGCGGCGTGCCCAGGCTGTCGGTCGTTGCGGCAGCGATGCGGGTCCCGTCTGGCGCCCAGGCGATGTCGAGGATCGTCTGCCGGAACCCGAGGATCCGGGGCACACCCCCCGAGGCCGGCTGCAGCTCGAGGCTGGCCCCGGCCGAGAGCCGCCGAACGTACGCGATGGTCTTCCCGTCCGGGGAGAGGCGGCCGGACTCGTAGAACGCCGACCCCATCGTCAGCAACCGCTCGCCCATCGCGGTATCCCGGCCGCCGAGCGACACCAGCGCGAGGTTGGACCAGCGGTCGCCGCGCACGTAGACCAGGGTGCGGCCATCCCCGGAAACCGACAGCTGCTGGATGAAGTCGGGCTGGATCGCGAGGCCGCTGGCGAGCCGCTCCGGCGGCCCGAGGGGGACTGCGTCCTCGCCCAGCTTGAGCCGCATCAGGTCTGACAACGGCCCGACCGCACGGAGGAAGAAGAGGCTCCGTCCGTCCGGCGCCCAGGCCGGGGCGCCCAGGATGGCCGTGTCGCGCGCCACCTCGACCGGGACCAGGTCCCGCCGCCGGACCACGAGGATGGCGTAGCGCCGCTCGGCCGGGGTGGAGGTGGTGAACGCGACCGCCTCGCCATCGGTGGTGATCGCCGGATCGCTATGCCAGAGGAACCCGCCAAGGCGCGCCACGGCCGTATCCCCGGTGGCCGGGTGGATGAACTCCAGGCGCTGGCTCCCGCGCTGCAGGATCGCAAGCCGGTCCCCGCGCGGGGAGAGCACGCCGACGGACTTGTCGGTGAGGGTGCGGTGGGCGCCGCCAAGGCGCGGCACGGTGTGCAGCAGCGCACGGTCCGCGCTGTCCACCGAGAGGTAGCGGACCTCGGCCCCATCGGCCGACCAGGCGAGGCCGGCCAGTTCCCTGCCGGTCAGGAGGGTGAGCGGCTCCCCTCCGCGCAGGTCCGTGATCCGCAGCCGGTCACCATCGGCCTCCCCCGCAACGTACGCCAGCAGCTGGCCATCCGGCGACAGGGCCGCGGACTCCAGGTTGCCCAGGAAGGTGAGTTGTCGCTGGCTCAGGGTGGGAAGCACGGCGGCCGCGGGTTCGCGGAGCCCCAGGTACGCGGCGCCCGCCAGGATCAGCGCGGCCACGGCCGCCGCGGCGAGCGTCCGCTTCCCGGGCGCGGGCGCCACCGGCGCCATTCCCACCGGCGTGATCCCGCTGGTCGGCGTGGCGAGGCCTTCGAGCGGTCCCTGCAACTCCTCGATACCGGCCCACCGTTCCGCCGGACTCTTGGCCAGGCAGCGCATGAGGAGCGAGGCCAGCGCGGGAGGAGTTTCGGGGCGGTGGGTCTCGATCGGCGCGGGCGTCGAGAGCACCTGCGCCGTCAGTATCTCGTGCGGGGTATCGCCATCGAACGGCGGCCGGCCGGCCAGCAACTCGTACCCGAGGATCCCGAAGGCATACACGTCCACCCGATGGTCGAGCGCCGGATCCGCCGTGGCCTGTTCCGGTGCCATGTAGGCCGGGGTGCCCAGTGCCACGCCGCCGGTGAGGTTGCGGTCGGCGCTCAGCGCCTCGCTCACCGCCTTGGCCACCCCGAAGTCCGCCACCAGGGCGTGGCGCCCGGCAAGGAGGATGTTGTCGGGCTTGATGTCGCGGTGGATGATGCCCTTGCGATGAGCATAGGCCAGTGCGTCGGCCACGTCGGCGAGGATGCGGAGTACGTCCCGCACCGGCAGCCGCCCCTCCCGCACCAGCCGGGCCCGCAGCGTCTCCCCCTCGATGAGCGGCATGACCAGGTAGAAGACCCCGTGGGTCTCCCCGGAGTCCAGCAGCGGCACGATGTGCGGATGCTGCAGCCGGGCCGCGATCTGGATCTCGCGATTGAACCGCTCCGCGGCGAGCGTCGCGACGTAGTCGGGAAGCAGGACCTTGATCGCCACCGGTCGGCCGTGGCGCAGGTCGTCCGCGGCGAAGACCAGGGACATGCTCCCACCCCCCAGCGGCTGCCGGATGGTGTAGCGGTCTCCCAGGAACTCCTGCAGCTGCGCCGCGGTGATCGTCATCCGGTCCTCGGGAACCATTTCGGGGCCGCCGCACTTATCACAGGTTGTCCCTCCCGGGAGTCACCATGCCGCCGAGCCACACCCTGATGCTTACGCCGCTGTCCTTCGGGGGCGGCCGTGTCCGAGAATCGCTCATGCAGGCGGTGCCGGCAAGGCTGCTGGACCGGCTGCCGCTGCCTGTCTCTCGCTGGGACCTCTCGCAGCCCCTCCCCCTCACCACGGATCCGGACACCCTGCTGGTGGAGCTGCAGACCCAGGCCCGGCTCGGGTACCTGAATGCCGCTGCGGGCAAGCTCGCCGGCGCCGCCATGGCTGGCAGCCTCATCGGCACCCGGCTGGGAGCGCTGACGATCGGTTCCCCGCGGCCGGAGTCCCTGCTGGTGCGGCGCTTTCTGGCCGGGGGAGGCAACCTCGCCGGGAGCACCATCCGGATCCGGACCGCGGTGGGCGACGAGAGAATCTACCGCGCTCATTGGGAAGGCGTCACCGAGGGCGGGCAGCTCAGCTCCATCTGGGTAATGCTGGAGCCGGAGGCGGAGCCGGCGTCGGTAACGGCCCGGCCCCGGCTCCCGGTGGCCGAGGCGCCGGCCGGCACCGCGGGGGAGTTCCCCGAGTTCGTCGGGTCGAGCGCCGCGATGCAGGCGGTACTTCGCAAGATCGCCCAGGTCGCGGCGACGGACAGCACCGTGCTCATTCGGGGCGAGACGGGCACTGGGAAGGAGCTGATCGCCCGGGCCATCCACGAGCGGAGCGGACGCCGCGCCCGGCCGCTGGTGGCGCTCAACTGCGGCGCGATCGCCCCCGGCCTGGTGGAGAGTGAACTGTTCGGTCACGAGAAGGGGGCCTTCACCGGGGCCATCGCCCGGAAGATTGGCCGCTTCGAGCAGGCCGACGGGGGCACCCTCTTCCTCGACGAGATCGGCGACCTGCCGCCCGACCTCCAGGTCAAGCTGCTGCGGGTCCTGCAGGAGGGAGAGGTGGTGCGGGTCGGCGCCGGCCAGCCGGTCCGGGTCAATGTGCGGGTGGTCGCGGCCACGCACCGGGACCTCGCCGCCATGGTGCAGCGGGGGCAGTTCCGCCAGGACCTGTACTACCGGCTCAATGTCTTCCCGGTGGCGGTGCCGGCACTCCGGGACCGGGCGGAGGACATCCCGGACCTGGTGCGGCACTTCACGGCGCTCTACGCGGAGCGCCAGGGGAAGCGGATCGAGACCGTCCCCCCCGCGCTGCTCGAGCGGCTGTCGCGCTTTCCGTGGCCCGGCAACATCCGCGAGCTGGCCAACGTGATCGAGCGTTCGGTGATCGTGACCACCGGCCCCACCCTGCAGCTCGCCGAATGGGCCACCGGACAGACGACGCCGGTGGCTCCCGCCGCGGCCGCGGTCGCGCCGCAGGCGCTGATGGAGGTGGAACGGGAGCACATCCGCCGCACCCTCGAGGCCGCGGGATGGAAAGTGAGCGGCGTCGGAGGCGCGGCCGAGCGGCTGGGGCTCAAGCCCACCACGCTCGAGGCGCGCATGAAGAAGCTCGGCGTCACCCGGCCGGCCTAGCCCCTCCCCCGCGCGGGTAGATTACCCGCCATGCCGGAATTACCCGAGGTCGAAACCATGGTCCGCGGGGTGCGGCCGGCACTGGTCGGCCGCACCATCCTGCAGGCGAGCCTGTCCCACACCGACATCCTCCGCGGCGTCACCCGCCCGAAGCTGCTCCGGGCGCTGACCGGGGCCACGGTCCGGGACGTCACCCGCCGGGCCAAGCATGGGGTGGTTCACCTCGATGGATGGCGCTTCGTGCTGCAGCCCGGGATGACGGGGAACCTGCTGTATTACGACCGGCCACTCACCGCCCCGGAGGCCAGGTACGCCGTGCTCCGCGCCCGGCTGGAGGGCGGGGGCGAATTCGTCTTCCGGGACATCCGCCGGATCGGGACCCTGCTGCTGCTCAACGAGCGCGCGTGGCGCGCCTACGATGCGGCCCTGGGTCCCGAGCCGCTCGACCCGGCGCTCACGCCGGAACGGTTCCGCGCCGGCCTGGCCGGGTCGCGGCAGGCGATCAAGAAGGCGCTCATGGACCAGCGGCGGATCGTGGGCGTGGGGAACATCTACGCCAACGAGGCGCTGTTCTTCGCCGGCATCGATCCCTCGAAGCCCGCCAACCGGGTCCGGCCCGAGAGCTACGAGCGGCTGTTCCACGAGACCCGCCGCATCCTGGCCGCCGCGATCGACGCCGAGGGGACCACCTTCCGCGACTACCGCACCGGGACCGGCCAGCCGGGCAACTTTCAGCTCGAGCTCATGGTGTACGAGCGGGAGGGGGACCCGTGCCGGGTCTGCGGTACGACCCTGGCCGGAACCCACGCCATCGACGCCCGCATCACCGTCTTCTGCCACCGCTGCCAGCGCTGAGGGATGTCGCCAGTTGGGACGGCGGTGGCGACCGGGCGGTGGCGAACGTCATTATGCTTGAACCGGGCCCCGGAACCTCCCCGCACCGACTGAGCCTTGGCCGCAACGCTTCGACTAGCCCTCCCCGCCGCGGACCTCTCCGCGCTGCGTGACCGGGTGCGCCGCCTGGGCGAACCCCGGCCCGCGGTGTATCGCATGCTGGACCCGCACGGCCGGGTGATCTACGTGGGCAAGGCCAAGCGGCTGCGGCAGCGGCTGCTTTCGTATTTCCGGGCCAGCTACCCCGAGGACAAGGCGGCCCGGATCCTCCACGCCACGGCCGACCTGGCATGGGACTACGTGCCCAGCGAGTTCGCCGCCCACCTGACCGAGCTGCGCCAGATCGCGCGCTGGCGGCCCCCGTTCAACTGGCACATGAACCGCGCCCGGCGCACACTGTTCGTGAAGGTGTCGGGCGGGGCCGCGCCGCGGCTGGGCGTCGGGGGCGCCACCGGCCGCGAGGACCATCGCTGGTACGGCCCCTTTACCGGCGTGAGCCGGGTACGCGACGCGGTGCGCGCCCTCAACGACCTGCTGGGGCTCAGGGACTGCGCGCCGGCCATGCCGATCGTCTTCGCGGGGCAGATGGACCTCTTCCGCCCCGCGCTCCAGGCGGCGTGCATGCGGCACGAGTTCGGCTTCTGCACCGGGCCCTGTGCCGGGCTGGTCACCGAGGCGGAGTACCGGCAGCGCGCCGAGACGGCGATCGGCTTCCTCGAGGGCCGCACCATCCAGCCGATCGACCGCACCGTGCGCGAGATGCAGGCGGCCGCCGCCGCGGCGGAATTCGAGCGCGCCGCGAAATGGCGGGAGCGGTTCGAGCAGCTGGAGTGGCTGCTCGCCGCGACCCACCGCGCCCGGGCGGCCGTCGAGGCGCTCACCTTCGTGTACCGCGACCCGGGGACCTTCGGCGACGATCGCGCCTACATCATCCGGCACGGCATCGTGCGGGCGAGCTACCCCTGGCCGGCCACCCCGATCGAGCAGGAGGCGTTCCGCGGCGAGGTGCGCGACGAGCTGGAGCGCCCCGCACCGGTGCCCGGCCCCTTGCCCTTCCAGCATCTCGACGAAATCCTGCTCCTGATGGCCTGGTTCCGCCGCCACCCCGACGCCTTTCGCCGGACCAGCCGGCTCGAGTCATGGTGCTAACGCGGCGGGCCCTGGTCGCGGGGCTCTGCCTCGCCGCACCGCTCGCGGCGCAGGGTCCCGACACGAGGGTGGAGCTCGACCGGTATCGCGCCGGGCTGGAGACCATCCACGACACCACCACCCTCCGGCGCATGGTGCAGGCACAGGAGCCCGATCGGGCGGACAGCGCCCTGGCCGCCGTGGGCTGGCTGCGCCGCGGCTTCACCCGGCTCCGGCTTGGCCACGCGGGGGATGGCTGGAGCTTCGGGCGCGCCGCGGGAGATTTCACCACCGCGTCGGACCTGCGCCCCCGGTGGCCGGTGCCGTGGTACGGTGTGGCACTCGCCGAGCGCGGCCGCGCGGAATGGCTCGCGGCGGACCGCACCAATCTCGGCTCGCGGGTAGGGTACGGCCCCCTCGCGGAGGCGCTCCGCGCCGCGCGGCAGGCGCTCGCGGTGGAGCCGGGATACCTGCCGGCGCTGGCGCTGATGGTGGACGCGGCGACCCGCCTGCGGGACACCCAGGCAGTGAGCGCCGAGGTGGTGCCGGCGCTTGAAGGGGCATGGCATGCGGGCGTGCGGGACTCCCAGCTGGTGCTGGCGCTCGTGCGGGTGGCGAGGACCAGCCCCGTCGGCGCGCAGGGAGACTCCGCCCCGCCGCTCGATGAGCTGCTCCGGCTGGCGCCCGCCACGGCGCTCGCCGGCCACGAGCTGGCCTGGAGCGGCCTGGTGGCGGAGCGGCCCTGGGCCGATTCGCTCTACTATGCGGCCGCCGCGCGCCCGGATGCTGCCGGCATCGCGGCGTACCGCGCGGCGCTCCGCGCCGTGGCGGGGGACAGCCTGCTCGCCGGCTTCGACCGCGCGACCGGCACGGCACGGAGCGCCTGGCTCCGCACCTTCTGGAGCGATCTCGCCCGGCGGGACCTCCGTGACCCGGCGGAGCGCCTGACGGAGCACTACCGGCGCCTGGCGCACGCGGTGCAGGCGTTCGGGCTGCGGGTGAACCGCCGCTACTACGCCCCCAACAACATCTACCGCTCCGACCAGGAGCAGTACGACGACCGCGGGGTGGTCTGGATCCGGCACGGCCCGCCGGATGACCGGATCCTCGTCCCCCTCTTCGGGCTGCCGCCCCTCGAGACCTGGCGCTACCGCCGCGCCGACGGCGACCTGCTGCTCCACTTCCAGGCCGGCGGCTACAGCCAGGCGGCCGGCAGCCGGTCGCTCGACTTCGGCGGCGCGATCGACGACTACCGCCTGGTCCCTACGCTCTTCGACTGGATGTACCGCCAGAGCTCCACCTATGACATGCTGCTGGGCTCGCGCTGCGCGCTGCACGAGTTGTACTGCAAGTACCTGACGTGGGGCCCGAACGGCGCGGCCCGGCTTGCGGCGGAGGAACGCGGCCTGGTCACCGCCAGCGCGGTCATCGCCACCGGCAGTGACGCGATGGAGCGGCGCTTTGCCCGCGGGCTCGAGGCCCGCTCGGAACTCTTCGCGGTCGGACGGGAGGGCGAGCGGAGCCTGGTGCACGTCGCCTTCCAGATCCCGGTCCAGGTCACCGAGGTGGCCCGGCCCGGTGCCCGGCTCGCCACCGCGGTGCACCTCCGGGTGGCGGTGCTGGCGCCCGGGGGCGCGGTCGTGGGCTGGGTGGACACCACCACCGAGGCCAGCCTGCCCGAGGGGCGCCCCGGCCTGCTCGACGCCTTCGGCCGCGTCACGCTGACCGTGCCGCCGGGGCGATGGCGCTACCGGGTGGAGCTGTCGCTGCAGGATTCGATCGGGCGGGTGTTCCCCACCGATTCGCTGCAGGTGGCGGACTTCAGTGGCCGCAGGCTCGCGCTGAGCGACCTGGTGCTGGGGCGTCCCGGGATCGGTGCCTCATGGGTGCCGGCGGTGGGAGACACCGCCTACTTCACCCCCCGCGCCACCTGGGCCCGGGGCGACACGCTGACCCTCTACCACGAGCTGTATGGGCTGGCGGACCGTGAGGGCTACAGCGCCCGGCTCTCGATCCGGCGCGGGCGGAAGGTGGAGCTGGCCATTGGCTGGGAGGGAGAGGCGACCGGCCCGGTGACCCGGGTCGGGCGGAGCATCTCCCTGTCCCGGCTGGCGCCCGGGGAGTACGAACTGGCGCTCGAGGTCCGGGGCCCGGACGGATCCCGGAGCACCGCGCGGCGCCGGATCAGGATCACGGCGTGAGGCTGACGGGCGCCCAGAGGTCGGGGCGCCGCTCCACCTCGGTCGGGTGCTTCACCGCCGCCGCCGGCCAGGCAACCCAGCCGTGCGGATCGTCGTCGTACAGTCGCACCGACAGCCCGGCCAGCCTGGCGCCCCCCTGCTGGAAGTAGCCGGCGTCCAGCCGGAACTCGAGGCTCCATCCGCCGGCCTCAGTCACCGAACGCACCTCCCACCCGCCCCCCTCCCGCTCCGGACCGAGCCGCCAGTCGGGATCATCCCGCGGCATCCGCCACCGCCCCGCCTCCCCGCGCTGCACCACGCTGCTGTCGAGCACCCGCCGGAAGTACCACTGGAAGTCATCGTGCATCGGGCCGGCGGCGCGGTCCCCCCGGGTGTCGAGGCTGATCACGAGGTCATCGCCCCAGTAGAAAGTCGGGTCCGGGATCTGGGCGGCGAGATAGACCTGCGGTCCGTCGCGGCGGAGCCAGAGGCGCGCAGTGCCCCCCGGCCGGACGATTTCCAGGGTGGGCGCGCCGTATTCCCCCTCCGCCACCCGGCCATCAAAGCTGGGCGGCTGGGCGGTGGGGAGCACCCGGACGGTGTCGCCGGCCAGGGAGAGGAGGAGCAGCAGCATGGGACCCCGGAGGTTACAGAACGAAACTTCCCGCGAGGGGAGGCCGTCCTGCCGCCACCCTCTCACGGAGTTCAATATGCTCGTCCTGCTGCGGCGGACACTGCTGACCGCCGGTGCGGCGGTCCTCCTGCCCCTCGCCCTCTCGGCCCAGGCCCCCATGTCCGACGCCGATTACATGGCGCTCGGCCGGAAGTACTTCGACTGGTTCATCGCCGCGGAGGCGGACAGCCTCCTCGCCCATATGAGCCCCGAAGCGCGGGAGGCCTCCGGCGGGGTAGACGGCATCAACCGGGCGGTGACCGATTTCATCACGCGCGCCGGGCTGGAAAGCGAACTGGTCGAGGAGCGCATGACGCGGCGCCGCGGCAACCCGCAATACTGGCGTGAGGCGCGCTACACCACGTTTGTTGATGAGCCGCTGGTCTTCCGCTGGGTCTTCAACGACAAAGGCGAGATTCTCGGCATCGGCATGGGGCCCAGGAGCCGCACCCCGGCGCCGGATTCCACTGCCGCGGGAAGCTAGTCCTCGTCGGCTCCGGTGAGGGGCACCAGCCGGGCGCGAGGCGGGAGGCCGGCCTCAAGTTCCATGATCCCGACCGAGGCGGGGAGATCGAACCGCCGGTGCCCCGCCCCGCCCGGGTTCATGACCGTCCGGACCACATCGATGGTGGTGAGCAGCGGGCGGTGGGTGTGACCGAAGATGATGACGTCGGCCTCGGGCCAGAGGCGGTGCAGCGCCGGCGGTGAGGGGCTGCCGAGTTGGTCCCCGTGGGTGAGCACGATGTCGAGCCCTTCGATGCGCCGCTCCACCACCTGGGGTACCCTGGCCCGGATCTCCCCGCCGTCGCAGTTGCCGTACACCGCCAGCACCGGCGCGAGGGTCTCGAGCTCGGTGAGCAGGTCGAGCGAGCCGATGTCGCCGGCGTGCAGGATCAGGTCCACCTCGGCAAAGACGTCAAACACCTCGGGCCGGAGCAGGCCGTGGGTGTCCGCGATGATCCCGAGGCGCACCGGCCCTAGCCCTGCCAGCGCGGCGCGATCTCGATCCCCAGCCCGAGCTGGTCCACGACGCGCTGCACGATGAAATCCACCAGCTCGGGAATGCCCGTGGGCCGGTGGTAGAACCCCGGCGCGGCCGGGAGCACGATCGCGCCGGCCTCGGTAACCGCGGTGAGATTGCGCAGGTGCACCAGCGAGAGCGGGGTTTCCCGGGGCACCAGGATCAGCTTGCGCCGTTCCTTGAGCGTCACGTCGGCCGCCCGCTCCACCAGCGAGCGGCTGGTCCCGTGGGCCACCGCCGCCACGGTGCCCATGGAGCAGGGGCAGATCACCATCCCCGCCGTGCGCGCCGAGCCCGAGGCCGGCCGGGCCCCGCGGTCGTTGTCGGTGAAGACCGTGACCGTCGGCCAGTCCCCGCCGGTGGCGGCGCGGAGCGCCGCCTCATCCGCGATGCCGGTCTCCTCCTGGAGCAGCCGCCAGCCATGGCTCGAGACGATCAGCCAGGTGGGCACCCGGTTCCGGACCAGCACCTCCACCAGGCGCACCGCGTAGGGCGCGCCGGAGGCGCCGGTGATGGCCAGCATGACGGGCAGCACGGATCAGCGCCCGCGGCGGTTGGCGGTCGGATTCTTGGGCGGGTGCCGCTCCGGCTGCGGCGGCGGTACGCGCGGCTGCATGGCGCCCTTCTCCGGCTTGGGCTTTCCGCGGCCGCGTTGCGGGATCAGGCTTTCTTTCGGTCGCTTGCTCATCTGGGCCTCCGTTTGCGTTTCGCCACCATGGGCGGGGACACGCCCCGCCACTACCCTGCGCTTCGATCCGGCAATCGCCCAATCGCCCAGCCCCCTATCCCCCCACCAACCGATCCACCAGCGCGAACACGAACACCGTCAGGCTCATCACCCCGTTCATGGTGAAGAACGCGGTGTCCAGCCGGGAGAGATTGCCGGGGCCCACCAGCTGGTGCTCCCAGGCGAGGATCCCCGCCGCCACGACCACGCCGGCAAAGTACCAGGCGCCGAACCCCGCGCCCCAGCCGAACAGCGCCAGTGCGGGGATCGTCACCCCGTGGAGCAGCTTGGCGAGGAGGATGCTGCGGGCCTGGCCCAGCCGCACCACCGCGCTCCGGAGCCCGGCGTCGCGGTCGAAGCCTTCGTCCGGCAGCGCGTAGAAGATGTCGAACCCGGCCACCCAGGTGACCACGGCCACCGTGACGGCCACCAGCACCCACCAGGGATCGCTCCAGCGTCCGGTCACCGCCAGGTATCCGCCCACCGGCGCCATCGCCAGGGAGAGGCCGAGCCAGAGGTGCGGCCACCAGGTGAAGCGCTTGCTCAGGCTGTAGAGCATGATCCAGCCCAGCGCCACCGGGCTCAGGTAGAAGCAGAGCGGATTGAGGAACCAGGCGGAGGCCAGGAAGAGCGTCCCCGCCACGAGCACCGAGCCCCAGGCCTGCCGCAGGGTGAGCCGGCCACGGGGGAGCTCCCGGCCCTGGGTCCGCGGGTTCCGGGCATCGAAGCCGCGGTCCACGATCCGGTTGAACCCCATCGCGACCCAGCGCGCGGCGCTGAAGGCCACGACGACCACGGCCACCGTCTGCCAGCGCACGCCGACCTCGAGCGACGCCTGCAGCACCCCGAGCAGCGCGAACGGCAGCGCGAAGAGGGTGTGCGGCAGCTTCACGAAGCTCGCGTACCTGGCGAACAGCGACTCCCCGGCGAGGGTCTGGCCTTCGGCGGTCACAGCCGGATCCCGAGCCTCGGCCAGAGCTCGTCCACCCGGCGCTTCGTCGCCTCATCCATGGTGATGAGCGGCGGCCACTCGCGGGTGAAGCCCTCGTCCTTCCACTTGCGGGTGCCGTCGATCCCCATCTTGCTCCCGAAGCTGAAATGCTGGCTGGCGTGATCCAGCACGTCCACCGGCCCCTTGGTGAAGCGCACGTCGCGCTCGGGGTCGATGTTGTTGAGCACGATCCACCAGGCCTCGTCCGGGTCCTGCACGTTCACGTCCTTGTCCACGATCACCAGCACCTTGGCCAGGGACATGAGCCCCGCGCCCCACAGCGCATTCATGACCTTGAAGGCCTGGCCGGGATACTGCTTGTCGATGGCCACGAAGACCAGGTTGTGGAAGATGCCGTACGACGGCATGTGATAGTCCACCACCTCCGGCGTGGTCAGGCGGAGCAGCGGCAGGAAGATCCGCTCCGTGGCGTGGCCCAGGAAGTAGTCCTCCATGGGCGGCCGGCCCACGAGGGTGGCCACGTACACCGGCCGCTTCCGCATGGTGACGGCGGTGACGTGCACCCGCGGGTAGAGATCGGCGAGGGAATAGAAGCCGGTGTGGTCGCCGAAGGGGCCCTCCATGACCAGCGGCTCCGCCGGGTCGATGAACCCCTCGATCACGAACTCCGCCTCCGCCGGCACCTCGAGATCGCAGGTGATGGCTTTCACCAGCTCCACCGGCGACTTGCGCAGGAACCCGGCGAAGATGAATTCATCGATCGTCGGGGGCAGCGGGGCGGAGGCGGAGTAGAGGCTGGCCGGGTCCGCGCCGACGGCGATGACGACCGGCATCTTCTCCCCCCGGGCGGCCAGCTCCCGCCAGTGGTGGGCCCCCACCTTGTGGCGCTGCCAGTGCATGGCGAG
>CAZPER010000019.1:0-55777 GCA_964585655.1 uncultured Gemmatimonadaceae bacterium
CCGTCGATTCGGGGCCCCCGCGGTTCGATCGGGGCGGGGGCGGCCGGTGTGGGCGACGGATTCGAGCTCGAACGCTGGGCCCTGGCGGGGCTCACCGCCCTCGCCGCCGATGGCCGGGGTGCCGGGGGACGCGGCCACTACGCCCCCCGCTCCGCGGATCTCGACGCCGTCACCGCCACCTGTCGCGCCATTGAAGCAGACCCGGCGGCCCGCCGGAGCATTGCGGCCCGGGCCCGCGACGTCGGCCTCACCAGCACTCGGCTCACCCACGGCTTCCGGCGGTATGTCGGCCTCTCCCCCCACCAGTACGTGGTGCGCTGGCGGCTGGCCACCGCGGCGGAGCTGCTCGACCTGGGCCGGAGCGTGAGCGACAGCTGCTGGCGCTCCGGCTTCGAGAACCTGAGCCACTTCTGCCGCGGCTTCCGGCGCGCCTTCGGGCTCCGGGCCTCGGAATGGCGGCGGGTCCCCCTCCCCGAAAGGCGACGGAAAGTGCAAGCCTTCCTGCGGAGCCCTGCCTAGCTTCTCCGCTCCCCCTATGGAGGCAGCCATGAAGGTTCCGGGATTCCTGCTCGCGCTCGTCACCGCCACCGCGCCGCTGGCCGCCCAAGCGGCGCCGCGGGTCGCCACCACCCTCCCCCCCGCGGAGCTCGCCGCGCTCGAGGCGATCCGGAAGGACGTCTGGGTCCACTGGTTCGCCGGCGACACCGCCGCGCTCCGCCGGGTCCTCGGCCCCGAGCTCATCGCCATCAGCTCCGATTCCCCCAACTTCCAGTCGCTCGATCAGACCCTCAGCGGCTCGGCCAGCTTCAAGGCGGGCGGGGGTCGGCTCATCTCGGTGGCGTTCGACTCCACCACCATCCATCGGTTCGACGACGTGGTGGTGATGTTCTCCCACTACGCGGTGGAGATGGAGAGCGGGGGGAAGCCGTTCACCCAGAAGGGGCGGGCCACCGAGGTCTTCGTGCGGAGCAACGGACGGTGGGTGCATACCTCGTGGCACCTGGATGTGACGGGGTAGGGCGGCGCCGCTCCGGTGCCGCTTCCGTCCTCTACCCCAGCACCGCGAGTTCACCACGGAATGCACGGAATGACACGGAATCATCATGTGTCTTCCGTGCTATTCCGTGTGTTCCGTACTTCCGTGGTGTGAAGTTAGCGATGGTGGCGTGGTGAGCCGTGAGCCACAGCGGGCCGGCCTACGGTTTCCGCTGCGGATTCCAGGTGTGGGTCTCGGCCTTGGCGTCCCGGGCCCAGGCGTACAGCGCGTCGTAGACGACGAAGCCGTGACGCAGCTGCTCGTGGTCGTCGGTGAAGAGGCGGGACAGGCCGAGCGAGATGGCGAGGAGCCCGGCAGCCTGGGGGGCAAGCTCGAGGCGGGCGGTATCGGCGCCGCGGACGATCACCGCCAGCTCGTGGAGCACCGGGTCGGTGAGGTTGTACTTGCGGAGGATGGCGTCGAAGGAGCAGAGCGGCCCGTCGTGGGACAGCTCGACGCCTTCGACGTCGAACGGGGTGGCGGTGAGTTCTTCGGCCAGGCGGCGGACGTCGGCCGGGGCGGCGAAGTGGAACTCCGCCGCGGAATCAATGAACCGCGCGATCAGCCAGGGACAGGCGACGCGGTCAATCTTGGGGCGCTCGCGGGTGATCCAGCGCATGGGACGGCTCCGGGGTGAGCGAAGGACGGTCGGCGGGGCAGGCGAATTGGATGCGTGACTCATCCCCGCCCGCGCTACTCCGCCGGATAGGGCACCACCTCATGCCGCCGGAGGAGCAGCGAATCCCCCGCCAGCGCCAGCTCGGCCCGGAGCAGCTGCGACGGGCAGCAGTTGGGATCGTCGTCGCCGTAGAACCCGGCCTCCGCCACGAGGGTGCCTGGATCGATGCTCACTCCGTGCCGGATGCCGGCGGCGTGGCTCGCCGGCAGGGCACGGAGCCACACCTGGCGCACCGGCCCCCAGGCGCCCGCGGGAGTGCGGCGGTAGAACTCCTGGCCACACCCGCCGGTGCCGTTGAGGCAGTAAGTGACGGCAAACAGCGCGGTGGCGCCGTCGGGCGCCGCGATCGCCCCGGAGAGCGACCGCCACACGGCGTACGGACCCGCCTCGATGCGCTGGTGCCACAGCGGCCGCACCCGGCCGGGCTCCGCCGCCGCGAACAGCACCACCTCGGTCTCGACGACGGTGTCGCGCGCCGTGGCGCCCCGGCTGGTATCCTCGGCGCTGTAGATCGAGCTCCAGCGATACGTCGCCGCATGGTACGGACCGCCCGGCGCCGCCCCGAGTGTATCGAACGACACTACCTCGCAGCGCGTGGCCTGGAGTGAGTCGCCGAAGGGACCCTCCAACCGGTCGCGCGGCGGGTCGGCCGGCAGTGTGAGGCAGCGGCTCCGCGCCTCGGCGCCGGGAAGGCCCGGCTGGCCGGGAAGCAGCAGCCGCATCGCCGCACGGAGGTTCTCCTCCCCCGCCCCCGCCTGACCGGCGAGCGGGGTGGCCGACGCCATGAGGAGCATGGCGAGCGCGATCGCACCGCGGCGAACCCTCATGGTTCCCTCCCCCGGCGGTGACGCCGTCACCCAGCCGTCGAGGGAGAGCATCACGTCTGGCGGATGATGATCGTGGACACCATGGTCGCGACCCGGCTCTCGGTGCCCGCCGCTGTGGCCCACACGTCAGCCTGGGCCACCGTGATGGTCCGCCCGGGCCGGAGCACGCGGCCGCGCGCCACGAACGCCTCGCCCCGGGCCGGGGCCAGCAGGTTGATCTTGAATTCGACCGCGAGGACATCGGTCCCGGGTGGCGCCAGGCTGAGTGCCGCGTAGCCGTTAGCCGAATCCGCCAGGCTTGCGATCGCGCCGGCGTGCCAGAAGCCGTTCTGTTGCGTGAACTGCGGCGCGAACCGCGCCGTGAGGTCCACCGCCCCCGGCGCCAGGTACGTGATCGCGGCGCCCAGCGTGGCCATGTGCGCCTGGCGGGCAAAGCTCTCGCGCACCACGAGGGCAAAGGCGGGGTTCCGGGGCTCCCAGTCGGGTGTGGTCATCGTTCCCGGCGGGCGACAACGGAGGTCACCCTCCCCGATCTGGCCCGGCCGGGCCAGGCACAGGGAATCGAATCCAGCTGCGCCGAGGCCGTCGCCTCGATCGGCGGGACGATGTCGGTGTACGCTTCGGCCTTTCCCACCCAGGCATCGCGCCATCGCAGGTCGATCCGGATCCCGACATACCCGGAAGCGCTGTACATCAGCGTGAGGCGATCCGGCTCCGCCTGGGACCACCAGGCCATGTCGAAGAAGTCCAGGGCAAGGGTCGGCCAGGGGCGGAGCAGTGTCCTGCCATTCTCGAACAGGTAGGTGCCGGTGGAGTCGAGCAGCACCAGCGGCGAGAGGGGGTCGATGCTCGTGTGCGGCCCGCTCCACGGTCCGAGCGTGATCGCGTAGCAGCCGGAAACCGACGCCGGCGGCGGCGTAGAGGGGCCGGAGCCCTCGCCACATGCCAGCGTCGCCGCCACAGCCAGCGCCCCACACCTCGCCAACCCTCGCATGTGCCCTCCCGGAGCCCCGATGCTGGCCAATCTGGGGACCGGGCGCGCCGCGGCAAGTGGTACCGCCACCGCATGCCCGGGTATTACGAGATGCGTACGGCCTGGGCGGGGGATCCCACCGCAGTCAGCGGGCTCCGCCGTGGTGGGCGGCTGAACCGGGCGCTGCGAATCCACCACGGAACACACGGAAGGACACGGAAACTTCACATGTTTTCCGTGCAATTCCGTGTCTTCCGTGCTTCCGTGGTGAGCAGTTCACGGCGGTGGCGTGGGGAGCAGTTGACTCGGGCGGCACATTCTTCCGGCCCCCGGGGTCGGGGGAAGGTGAGAATCTCACAGCGGCGACGACGTCCTTGGAGCGACATTGGCGCCCTCCTCCCCTTCCCGAGGCACCCCATGCCAATCCCTCGCCCGCGGTCCGCCCTCCTCTGCCTGCTTTCCAGTCTCGCCCCCCTGCTCCTGGCCTGCGCCCCCACCGGCGGCGGAACGCCGCCCCCCGCCGCCGCCACGCCGGTCATGCTCTCCCTCGACCCGGCCGACCCCGCCGGCACCGCCGCCCCCGTCGGCGCACCGGCCATGTTCACCACTCGGCTCAAGTTCCGGATCCCGAGCGGCACCCTCTTCGAAGTGGCGGAGAACGGCTGGCTGCTCCGGGAGAGCACCACCAACCAGTGCAACGACGACGGCTGTTACGCCGTCCTCTCCCGCGTAGACGACGGTGCCGGGCAGACCACCTGGGTCATCCAGGTCTGGCCCCAGGCGCTCCGGCGCTTCAGCAACGAGGTGAAGTACATCATCACCGACGTCTCGCTCAACAGCGGCGTCACCGGAGCGCAGCTCGCCAGCCGCCCCGAGACCACCTTCGTCCTGACCGGCGTCTCTCCCACGCTGGGCGGCCCACCCCTGCCACAGACGGCGGAATGGGCGGCGGTCCGCGAAGAGGCCACGCTGGAGTTCGCGACCATCGGCCTGAGCAGCTCGGCCGAGGCCGATGCCTACTACCTCGCGGTGGATCCCACCAGCGACCGCACCACCCTGCCCGACTGGCGCGAGCGGAACGGCTTCTCCAGGACCGACGACAGCCAGGACGACGCCCGGGCCTACTACTTCAACGCCGGCGACCTGGTGCTGGGCCGCGCCATGCACATGAAGGTCCAGCCCAACGGCGACATCGCCTACTATGTCAGCAACTATCCCACCGTGAACGACGCCGTGCGCGGCACCAACAAGATCGCCACCGTCGCGATGGAGTATTCACCGATCCCGCCCGGAACCGCGCGGGTGATGAAGTTCTTCGTCTTTGGCGGCAACGACGCCCGGGTGACGGCCGCCGACCTCGATGGCAACGGCGCCAAGTTCATCCCCAACCTGTGCATCATCTGCCACGGCAGCACCAAGTACACCGCCGGCGGTTCGGCCGACGTCGGCGCCCGGTTCCTCCCATTTGACCTGAGCAGCTACCAGTACGACCAGGTCCAGGGCCGTGGCGGCCAGGAGGCGGCGTTCAAGCAGCTCAACCTGGGCATGCTCGCGAGCAACCGCTCCGCGGCCACCGCCGAGCTGATCGGGGAGTGGTACCGGGACCAGGCGGCCGCCGCCCCGAACACCGCCCGCGCCACCCAGAACGATGACGCGGTCCCGGCGGGGTGGGCCGGGCAGGAGCCGCTCTACCTCAATGTCATCCGGCCCACCTGCCGCTCCTGCCACGTGAGCCGGAATCCGGACCTCGACTTCGGCAGCTTCACCTCGTTCCAGAACCTGGCCCAGCGGGCCACGACGGCCGTCTGCGGCACCCGCACCATGCCCAACGCCAAGGTGAACTACCAGCGGTTCTGGCTGCAGCACCTGCCCGCGGCGGCGGGGGGCAGCATGGTCGGCGCGATCAACGCCGCCGGCGTCACCGGCTGGACCGGCACCCCGTGCCCGCAGTAACTGACGATGGCGGATCAGATTCGCCACGGTGCGATGGTGCGCAGTTGAGCCGGGCGAAACAGCGTCACCACGGAAACACGGAACACACGGAAGGACACGGAAACTTCAGATGTTTTCCGTGCAATTCCGTGTCTTCCGTGCTTCCGTGGTGAGCAGTTTGCGATGGTGGGTGGTGCGATGTTCACATCGGCGAACGCCCTGGGTCACTCACGCTCGCTAGGCCTTCCGCCGCGGCCTTCACGGCCCGCAGCAGCGCGCGCCGAATCATGCCGCTGCCCGGCTGGATGTCCCCCCAGTAGCGCAGGAATCGCCGCCGCGTGCCCGCGGCGCCACACAAGGCCCGGGTCTCGGTGGTCAGCAGCGTCCGGTTCGGTCCGAGAGCCTCGAGCTGGAAGTTCCACGCGGCCCGGGCCAGGCCGGGCGGGATCGGGTCCCGGAAGGTCAGCGGAGTGGTCGGAACCAGATCCCCGGCGGGCGTCCAGAACCGGCCGGTGAGGCCGAGGATCAGCTCGGCGGGCGGGCGCGCCTCCAGCTCGGCAAAGGCGCCCGCCAGGAGCTGCCCCATGGGGCCGGGAAGGGAGCAGGGAGTGGGGCGGCGCCAGCGCTGCCAGGCGCGCCGAGGCGCCAGCAGCACGGCGGGGATGGCCCGGAAGACCATGAGGAGCCGCAGCACCCGGTTCCGCCCGAAATCGGTGCGCAGCAGCGCCTGGTAGACGACCTCCGGCGCCGCCATCACCTCAACCTGATGGACGGAACGGGCGTCCCACTTGGGCATCCAGGCGTCGAGCGGCATGGGTGGAGTATAGCGACGACAGCGAAGGCACTATCCGCCCCTCGACGCTCCCCTCACTCCTCCACGACGACCACCTGCAGGCTCGCCGCGTCGCGCCCGGCCTCCAGCGCCACCGCCCGGCCCGGCGCCACCGTCCAGACCTGCCCCTGGGTAAGCTGCGCGGATCCCCCGGCGGTACGCACCGTCACGCTCCCCGCCTCGAGGGTGAGCAGCACCTGACCCCGGAACGGAAGCGGCAGGCTGTCCACCTTTGCCCCGGGTCGCAGGCCCACCTGCCGGATCTCGACCCGCGCCGAGTCCCCGCCGAAACCGACCACCCCGAGGAACCGCCGCTCATCCTGCACCGTCTGGAGCGGGCCCTGCTCCGCCGGCGGCGACTCAGGCGCGCGGCCGCAGCCGGCCAGCGCGACGGCGGCCACCCACCCCACCCGGGCGACACGGATGAGCCTCGTCACTTTGGCGTCAGGGCCACGAGCACCCCGCCTGTGGTGGCCACGAAGACCCGCGCGCCCGCCAAAACCGGCTCAGACTTGATGTCGCCCGCGTTGAGCGGGAGATCCAGCAGCACCTTGGGCACCGGCACCAGCGGATAGCCGTTGGCGACGCAGAGCGACTTGGGAATGTCGGTCCGGGCGCAGCGCGAGTCGGTGGACGGCCAGCGCGTCGGGTCTGCCACCGCGACCAGGTGTCCCGCCGCCGTGCCCACGTACACGATGCCCCTGGTCACGGTCGGCGGGCCGAGCTGGTACGCCGCGTCCGGCGCCACGCTCGGCACGTCCACGATCCACCGCACACGGCCACCGGGGCCGGCGCAGGTGTTGAGCGCATGCAGCTTCCCGAAGCCGGGGAAGAGCTGTGGTGGCAGGCCGCCACCGGTGAAGGTCGGCTCCTGGGTCAGCAGCTCGCCCCCCGCCATCGTGAAGAAGATGTCGTGCCACGCGGCCCCGGGCACCAGGTAGCGCGAGTCGCCGTGGACGCTGCCATCTCCCGGGACGAACGGCAGCCCGAAGGTCGGGAACTGCCACCGCACGTTCGCTCCCGGCGGCGCCCCGGCCGCGGTGGCGGCGTACGCCCAGCCATCCTTCATCGTGGAGAGCGCCAGCTCGCCGCAGCTCGCGGACAGGAGGCTCGCGCCGGAGGCCCAGTCGGGGTCGAGGTCCATCGCGTACGGCACCGGCTGCAGCTTCCAGCTCAATGCCCCGGTCGCCTGATCCAGCCGCAGCAGGCTCAGCCCATGATTGGGCCGGGGTTCCGGGCCGCCGATGTTGCTGTTGCCGGTGGTCACGTACAGCCCGCCGCCGCTCAGCCCGGCGGCCACCGAGCTCCACACGCCGCCCCCTCGCGGCCCGTTCGGCGTCGCCGAGAACCCGAAGCCGGAGAGCGGCGTTCCGCTCGCCAAGCTCACCCCGACCACGCGGCCGCTCTGGATGGGATTGTCGCAGTGATCGGCGATGCCGATGTACACCGCGTCACCATGGACCACGGGCGCCGAGTAGCCGAACTGCTCGTGCAGGTCGTTGGGCCCTGACCCGGTGAGCCGGGCCAGCTCCGGCGAGGCCCAGACCTGGGTGCCGGTCGCGGCGTCGAGGGCAAACAACCGGCCGCTGCCCAGCTTGGCGCCGATGGAGCGGTCGGGGGCGCCGAAGATCACCAGCGTCCGCCCCTCGTACCGGGCGATCGCCGCGCTCGACGCCATGCCGAAGCTCGACGGGTTGCAGGTGAAGCTCGACGAGAGCGGCGCCCCGCCCACCGCCGGGAACTGCCACAGCGTGCTCCCGGTCCCGGCATCGAGGGCATAGAAGAACCCGTTCCCGCCGCCGATGAAGACTCGACCCTGGTCCACCACCGGCGAGGACCGGAACCACCTGCGCTCATCGAGCGTGGCCGCGGCGGGAAGGGTGAAGCGCCACAACTCCTTGAGCAGCCGGACCTGGTCCGGATCGGCGAGCGGCGAGTTCACCACCTGGCTCGCGCTCCGGAGCGCGTTGTGCCGGAACATCGGCCAGTCGGACGAACAGGCCACGCTGTCGCCGCCGAGGGAGCAGTCCACCGGGATCTGGTACACCTGCTTGCTGTCGCAGGTCCCGATGCGCTGCAGCACCACCACCGTCTCCCCCTGCTTGAGCGGGCGGCTCAGGTTCACCACCGGTCCGCCGCCGTCGCCCACCTCGACGCCGTCGGCGAAGACCAGGATCCGGGCCCCGGGGATGTAGCTGAGCAGCTCCACCTGCGTGTCGCCGGGGAGCGGTGGCCGGATCGTGGCCGGCGGCTGGTTGGCGCAGGGGATGGTGGCGGTGGGCGTTCCGGTGACGACGTTGGCGCAGAGCCCCTGCGTCGGCCAATAGTTGCCGGCGGCGGCCGGCGGGGCGATCCAGATCGCCTGCCCGCTGGTGCCGGGCGTGGGCTGCCCTCCCACCCGCCCCGGCGCGGGCTGGTTGTCGGTGAAGACGTCAATCTGGGCCCCATGCACCAGCGCGGTCCGGCCGGGATTCCACGCGGCCACGATCTGCACCTGCTCGTGCACCGGGTCGAGGAACGGCACGGGGATCGTGGCGGGCGCGGCCTGCACCGTCTCGGTGGCGGAGCGGCCACTCACGTCGGTGCAGAGCTCCTGGGTAGCCCAGAGGACCGCCGTCTCCTGGAACGGGGGTGTGATCGCGTAGCCGGCGTCGCGCTCCTGGGCGATCTGGGCCGGCGGGAGCAGGCCGCCGCCGGGGGCGGGATTCTCGGCGAACACCCGGACCAGCGCCCCCGGCACGTAGTCGGCGAGACCCACCGCCTTGCCGCAGGCGTAGCAGGGCACCCCGTCGAGCCGCGGAGCCGGGAGCCCGGCGGGGTAGTCGAGGGTGTGGTCGCGAACGGTGACGGTGTTGGAGGGCGTGCTGGTGGCGCCGTCGAAGGTCTGGGTGGCGGTAATCTGCTGTCCGGCGACGAACGGCGCGCTCACGAGGATGTTCTGTCCATCCGGCAGCCAGCTCACCGTGGAGCCGACGGGGGGTGGGGTGCCGTTGATGAGCACTTCGAGCTTGGCGCCGGGGATGAATCCCTTCACCACCACGCTCTGCGCGCAGGCGTAAATCGGCGCCTGCAGCGTGAGCGGGGAGACGAAGCCCCGGTCCTCCTTGAGGTTGTCGGGGCGGTTGACGATGTGCGGGTCGCGCTCCGGCTTGCAGGCCAGCGCCGCCACGATCCCCGCGCCGAAAAGGAGGGTGCTCCTCACGGGGCGCGCCGGGAGAGCAGGATCACCCGGAGCGCGAGCCCCAGGTCGGTGCGGCCATTCACGAAGGCGAACCGGCCCCCCTCGTGGACCACGAAGGTCTCCCCCGCCCTGATCTCCCGCGGCGTGTCATCCAGCGTCACTCGGCCCTGCCCGGCGCGCACCTCGAACACCGCGCCGCCGGGGAGGGTGGCGGGGGCGCTGGTCATCCCCGGGCCGACGAGGAGGTCCCACTGGGCGATGCGGGTGGCGCCGGAGTCGGCGACGACGTTGATGCGGGCGAGGAGACCGGGGGCGTACTGGTGGAAGATGCGGGGATCGCCGGCCTGGCGGTCCGCGGTCGTGACCGGTGTCTGGGGAGCGAAGGCGAGCAGCGGGAGGAGCGCGAGCCAGCGGGCGCGCCACCCGATCGGCGCGATGCTGGCCCTGCGGCTCTGCGTGGTGCGCTGCGGCATCGGTCCCATCCCCCGGGGCGCGCAGGGTCAAGCTAGGACTTGGGACCGCGGGTGGCAAGACGGAAGAATCTGCCGCGTTAGATCCGGACCACCTCCACTCGGAGCTCCTGGCTGACGCGGGGCTCAGGGCGCCGGGAAGTTGTTCGCCACCCCGCCGGCCCGCACGGCGCGCGCGACCCGCCCGGCCAGGTTGCGCGCCCCCGCCCGCACCATCGCCTCCTGCCCGGTCAGCTCGGTGGAATCGTCAATGATGATGGTCCCGGTGGGCACGTGCACCAGTTGCGCGGTGAGCAGCCACACCGCGGCCACCTTGCTCATCTTGGTGAGCAGCACCCAGCGGGCATCCACCGCCTGCCCCACCACCCGCCCGCACGCCACGACCACATGACAGGGATACCGGCCCGTGATCGCCAGGGCCGCATCCGAACCGGCGGCCGCCTCCAGCGCCGCGCTGTCCGCGAGTTGACCCGGCAGCAGCGTCGCCAGCGTGGTGTGCAGCACCTCGGTGGCCAGCTCCGCCGCCGCGGCATCGGTCGGCGCCTGGCTGGTGGCGTTGGCGGTGAACAGCGCCACGTCGAGCGCCGCGACCAGCGCGCCGGGCGGCTCCAGCGGGGCGCTCTGGGCCGCGGCCCGCGCGGCGCCGCTGCCGACAAGGAGCATGGAGGCCAGCAGGAGTTCACGCGTCATACGGACCCCTGTCGAGGTCAGCGGGTTCATCGTTGCCCAATGGGGCCTCACGAGGGGTTGAGCACCAGCGCGAAGACGAGACTGACCGTGATGAGCAGGTTGGTGCCATACCACAGCGCCAGCATCACCGGGCGGATGCGATGATTGTCGTAGTACTTCGAGGGCATGTAGTTCAGGTCGTTCAACAGGCGAGCCGTGGAACGCGACAGCGCAAAGGCGCGCAGCGCAATGAGGAGAAACAGGATGTGAGTGACAATCACAATCGCCATGACGGCCTGCTGCGCCGTCCCGTGGGCCTGCAGGTAGGGTCCGGCGGTCGAGGAGGCGAGGATCCAGCCCGTGGCGACCAGGAAGATCGCGTTCACCCGTAACGCCCCGTCGATCAAGGCCTGATAGTAGCCCTTCAGCATGTCGTAGAGCAGGTCGAAGATTTCCTGATCCGAGGCTGGCACGGAGCCTCCCTGGCTCAGCACGCTGTATCTGAAGCCCGATTGCCCTCCACCTGAGTATGCCGCCCCGGTCCCGCCTAGTCCAGCAGCGTGATCGGATCCCCCTGCCGCACCACCCCCTCGACCAGCACCGCGGCGTAGATCCCCGCGCAGGCATCGTGGTGCTGGGCGACGTACCTGAGGATGGCCGGATCGTGCGCCGCAGTCTCCGGATCGAGCGAGAGCATCTTGCAGCGCGGATCCCGCTCCAGGACGTACAGGGTCACCCGCTCCCCCAGCCGGATCCGCCGCCCCAAGAATCCCTCCTCGGGCTCGGCAGCGCGCCACTCGGCGTAGATGTTCATCCGGAACCGGCGCCGGTCCAGCGGCCGACCCAGGCCGGCCTCGAGCGTGGCGATCGTCGTCGAGCCGATCAGCGACGCCGGCCGGCAGTCGGTCAGCGACCGGTTCGAGTGGAGCAGGCGGAGCTGGTGCTTCGGGTCGAGCGTCGCCGCGAGGTGCTGGAGGAAGCGGGGGTCCTCCAGCGCGAAACGCTCCCCCGTCGGGGCCACGACATCCACCGCGAGCTCCTCGGCGGAGGCATTGGCCGGTGTCAGCCCCGGCGCCATGCTCGCCGCCTCGGCCAGGTTGGGCGGCAGCGCGGCCCGCTCGGGGAAGCGGAAGCTCGGCTGGTAACAGAGCAGCGTCTCGAACGCCGTGGCGGTCAGGTAGGGCATCCCGCGGCGGGCGGCGGCATCGTGCAGCGCCCAGCTGCGATCGCCGAAGGCGCCGGCGAACCCGAAGTACAACTCCCGGCACTCCTGCCCGGCCATGCTCTTGACCGGATAGCGCCAGAGACTCGAGACGTGGCCGAGCAGGGTCATCGCGGCAGGCGGGGGCCGGGAGGGGCGCCCACGGTCACGGCTTCACCGCCGCGGCGCCGGCCTTGGCGACGACGGCATCTTCGGCGGAGGTCCCGCCGCTCACCCCGATGCCGCCGACCACCACCCCGTCCACGACGATCGGCACGCCCCCTTCAAGCGGCGTCATGTTCTCGAAGTTGAGCAGCCCCGTACGACCATTCGCCACCAGGGAATCATAGACCTGGGTGGCGCGGCGGAACCGGGCGGCGGTCCGGGCCTTGCCCAGGGCGTTCTGGATACTGGCGGGGGAGGCGCCGTCCATCCGGTGGAAGGCCAGCAGGTCACCGGCGGGATCCACGATGGCGATGGACATGGTCCAGGATCGCTTGCCGGCCTCCGCCCGCGCCGCGGCGAGCGCCGCGCCGGCACCGTCGGCGGACACGGTGCGGATGGAGCGGGTCTGGGCGGACAGCCCCGGCGCGATGGCGAGGGAGAGTGTCAGGACGAGGGGGAGGTAGCGCACGGATCGCTCGAGGGTGGCGGGGGATGTTTGAGGGGAAGGTGCGGACCGCGGGGCGTTAGGGCAAGCGCGGGAAGGCGAAGCGGCAGACCGCCCAGTCTCGAGCGATCTGCCGCGGAGTCATCGGGTCATTTCGCGGACAGCCTCGTCCACGGCCCTGACGGCATCAGAGCGGAGGGCCCGCACTCGCACAAAGGGAGGTGCTGGCGGTCGCCGTCGCCGAGCGGCCGTCACTGCTGGTCATGGTGAGCCTGATGTTGTAGCTGTGGATCCCGGTGCCGGAGCAGTCCGGGGTCAGGACGGTGGGGACGGTGGTCGTGTATCCTGTCAGGTTGCTCCACCCAGGACACGAGGTGCCGTGGCAGATCCGGTCCGACCAGGCATACGTGGGGGCCGTGAAGCCGGAGGCCACCGCGGCATAGGTGTAGGTCGCCTTGGCGCTGATGGACACCGGGCCGCTGATGCTCAGCGAGAGGGGTGGCGGTGGAGGCGGGGGGCAGCTCGCCAGCGCCACCGGGTAGTTGTACGACTTGAACTGGTTGTCGGTGCTCCAGATCTTGAGCGTGAGGGTGAAGCTCTGGCAGCGATCGACGGTCATCGTGAACGTCCCGGCGGTGGGGTTGCTCATGGTGTATCCGCCGGTCGAGTTCCCCACGAGGGTTGCCGCACTCTCGTTGGCGTACTTGCGCCACCACTCGGCACGGTACGGATCGGTGCCGCCGGTCACGAAACTGCCGAAGGTGTAGCTCTGGTAGGCCGTGACCGAGGTCGGGCCGGTGACGATGCCGAGCAGTGTGGTCGTCGCCGGCACCGTGTTGGGATCGGGGTTGTTGCACATCATGACGCCGCCCGGTATCAGGTCCGGGTCCCAGCAGTCGAAGTACGGCCCCAGGAGGAAGTTGGCGTAGGGCGTGACCCCGGTGGGGAGGTTGGGCTGCCAGCCGCCGAAGTTGTGGGGGTTGTAGAACCACTCCCGCTGGTAGGGGCCCATGAACAGCGGATTCTTGCTCAGTACCCCGTTGACGAAGTAGTCAACGGCCTCACTCCCGACGTTGTAGTTCTTGTAGACCTTCATCCGCCCGACGGTGACGTTGCCGGTGCAGTTGTCATTGCCGAAGGGCAGGTTGCCGCCGGCGTTGCATTGACTCAGGCTGCGGTAGTTGGCGTGCTTGGCCTGGGCGACCCAGACCCGCGGATAGGAAAGGGGGCGGGCTGGGTACTCCAGGCTCAGGGGGGACCGGGTGTAAATCGACCCCTGGTTCCCCGTCCCGTGGTGGGCGGAGAGGAACGCCTCATACACCTCCCAGTGCCGGGTGGCGGGGTCGAATTCCAGGCCGAGCATGAAGAATTCCGAGTCGCCGTCGTGGCCCACCGGGGTACCGGGAAAGCTGTTGGGACCGCAGTCCTTGTAGTAGGCGGGCATGTACGCGATGCGCACGATCGGCCGCCCGTACTCGTCCGGGGTATACCGGGCCGCCCAGTACGGCTCACCGCCGGGGCAGTTGTCATTCGGATGGATGGCGAGGGCGGGAGCGAAGGCCTTGGCGAGTTGATACTCGCACTCGTCTTCCAGCCAGTCGTGATCGTTATCCTGGTAGCGGACGTAGGGATTCAGGTTGTTATAGCAGTAGTTCGGCGACACGAAGTTGCCGAGCCAGATCCCATCGGCGCCGGGCGAGGGATCGAGGGGGACGATGACGAGCGTCCCATTCCCGGTGCCGTCGTGGATGACGCCGTCCGCGGTGCCGCAGAAGTAGTCCACCGGGCAGACGTTGGCCGTGGGGAGCCGGCCGGCGTTCGGGCTGGTGGGTTCGTCCTGGGGGCGGCACGACACCGTGAATGCGACCACGATGCCGAGCCAGCCGAGCTGTTTGGACAATCGCATAGAACCTCCTGGTGGTGGGAGTGCCGTTGGATCAGACCGGCCAGTCTGGTCCTGCGGCGGCGCGGGAGTGTGGTCTCGTCCTCAGGAGACGGTGGGGTGGGTGCAGGGCCGGACGCAAGCGCCGTCCTGCGGGTTGTGCTGCGGAGAGCGGTAGCTGGAGTCCGGCTGGTAGGACGTCGGAGTTGCGGAACCACACACGGGGGGGGAGGGAGTGCGGGGTCCCCGGCGCTGGAGGGGCACGGCGCCACTCGGCTGCCTCACGGGGTGGCGCCTGCTACAGGCGTTCTCTCAAATGACACCGACCAGAAGGATGATGGCCGCCAACAGGATGGTTAGCGCGAGGCCTCCAAACATGGCCACGATGTCGCGGATTCCGCCCAGGGGAAACGCCCTGAGCTTCAGATCGGCCTCGTATCCCCGCATCACGCGCTCCATCTCCCCGATCCAGCGAAAGGCCGGTCCGCATCCTACCAGGCTGATGGCGGATACGATCCCCACAAAGGCGCTCAAGGCGACGCGACGCTCCGGGGCCGCCCCGTCGGTGAAGACGAAGCCCGTGGCAGTGCCGACAATTGCCAGGTAGACCGCAATGCAACGAAGCATCATGTCTACGTGCTGGCGGTAGGTCTCGGCAAACGTCTCATAGTGTGCGATGGCGTGCTCGTTGGATGCCCCATGGACAGGGACAGCGGGCGAGGCACTTGCGGTCGCATGGGCAATGCCCTGGGTGGGGCTCCCAGTCGCTGGCACAGGGAGTGGAGGCGCCTGAGTCTCGGGCTCGTCCTGAAGCGTCACAGGTCCTCCTTCATGAGGGATCGCGTAACGCCGTCGCCTCTGCCTTGAGGCGCTGATGGGGGTGGCTAACGTACCCGAACGGGGCCGTTAGCGCCAACCCGGAGTGCCCCCCGTCGCGACGTCCATGCCCCGCTGGCACCCACCGTCCGGCAGCACTTCCTTGATCTCGCGGTAGCTGTCGCCCGTGGCGCCGCTACTTGAACACCTCGTTGGTGGGAAGGGCGAAGGTCGCGGCGTTCCGGCCGCCTATCGCGTAGATCCCGCCACCGAACTCGATGGACGCCACCTCGACGCGCGGGGTGAGCATGTCGGCCCCCTGGGCCCAGCTCCGGGTGCCCGGGGTGTAGCAGAACGTCTCCGGGTACGGGATGCCCGACGGGTTCCCCTGCGCGAGGCGCCCACCGAAGACGCAGAGCTGCCCGCCGACGATTCCCCCGCCCAGCGCCTCGCGCGGGCCCGCGGGGAGCGCCGGCAGCGTGGTCCACTGGTTGAGCTGAGTGTCGTAGACCTCCAGGGCTGCGGTGGTGCCGACGCCGGCCGTCTGTCCCCCCACCACCAGGATGCGGCGGCCGATGACCCCGTTCGCCGTGCTCAGGCGGGCGGTGGGCATGGGGGCACCGGTGGACCAGCTGTCGGTGCCAGGGTCGTAGACCTGCACCGCTCCGGTGGGTCCGGCGGCGGAACCTCCGCCGATGATGTACAGCCGGTTGTTGACCACCCGGGCGACGGCCGCGTCCACCAGCAGCGGCAGCGGCGCGCGCGTGGTCCAACTGTTGGCTGTGGTGTTGTAGACCCAGTGCTCGGGGGCCAGGCCGGAGGGGCCGATGCCGCCGACGAAGTGCACCCCGTCGCTGAGTGCGGCGGCCATGCCGAAGTCCCGTGGGGACGGCAGCTTGGCGCCCTGGCTCCAGCGATCGGTGGCGGGGTTGTAGATGCGATTGAGGTCGGTGAGAGTCGAGGCGCCCGCATTGCCGGCGATCACGTAGATCCGGGACGCGGTCGCGGCAATGGCGGCCGCGCGCACCCCGCCCCCGGCGGGAATGGCGCGCCGCGCCGACCAGGTGGCGAGGGCCCTCGCACCGCTCGGGGCGGTCGGATCACCGGTGTCGGCGGTCGAGGAACAGGCGACTACGGCGAGCAGCGGCAGGAAGCGGGTGACAGCCGATCGGGTGCTCATAGGGGCTCCGAGGAGGGTGATCGGCACAGTGTAGGAACGGGGTGGGACAGCGGCGGGACGACGGGACGACGGGACGACGTTCCACTACCATACGCTCGGCGGCGCCGAGGGCGCAATTGGCTACCTAACGGAGCCACAAACCGCCTTCGCACCAGGCAGAGCCGACTACAACGGGCGGAGCGGGCGCTCCGCCCCTACCCCGACAACTCCTACGTCCCTCCGCGCCACCGCGTGAGATCACAGCCCGCCGGGGCCGGCCACAGCCCCACCCCGTCTCCCGCTCGGACGGCGGGGGATTACTTCGGCCCCTCCTGGGCCTGAGCGGGGGCTGGTGCGTGACCGGTGGCCGGGGAGGCAGGGGTCCAGAAGGCCTCGAAGTTCAGCGCCGAGTCGGCGAGCAGCACGCGGCGATTCTGGCCATTGGAGTCGGCCAGCCACAGGTCTCCGGTGCCGAAGAGCAGCGTCCTCCCGTCCGGCGACCAGGTCGCGGGGCGATTGCCCTCCGAGGCCCCGAACGGCAGGTACTCCCGGGTCGCCACCGTGAAGCGCCACTGGTAAAACCCCGGCGGGAACGTCGGGTCGCTGTCGAGGAAGAGCAGGGAGGCGCCGTCTGGAGCCCACTTCCCCGCCGAGCCACGAAAGGTCGAATCGGTGAGTACCTGCTCCTGTCCCGTCGCGAGGTCCCGCAGCACCAGCCACGAGACCATGGGAAAGACGTCGTGCAGGTGGGCCCGGTACGCCAGCCACTTCCCATCCCGCGAGACCGCCGGATAGGCGCCGCCCTGCCCGGCGACCGAGGTCAGGCGCTCGTGGCCCGTGCCGTCCGGCCGGATCCGCTGGACCTGCCAGGGCCTGCCGAGGGTGTCGGACCCCATGAAGTAGATCCACTGGCCGTCCGGCGCCCAGCTCGGCCAATAATCGTCGTGCTCCCCCGCGCGAAGCTTGCGATGGTTGCCGCCGGCGGCGTCCATGAGGTACAGCTCCCCCCAGTCTTCGAATACCACCGTGCTCCCGTCGGGCGACACCGCCGGCGACTCGGGATAGTGGAGGCTGTCACGCAGCACCCGCAGGTCGCTGCCGTCGGGGGCCATGGTCCATAGGCCGAAGACGCAGTTCAAACCGCAGCCGATCGGCATGGCCCGGGTGAAGATGATCCGATCGAAGAGGGGCGGCGGCGGCGGAGGGGGCGGGGGCGGCGGCGGCCCATCGTCGCCCGTGGGCGCGTCGGCGCAGCCGGCCAGCAGGAGCAGGGCCAGCAGCGAGAGGAGCCTGGAAGGATTCCCGGCCAGTTTCAGCATGGGGCCCACGAAGCGCATGGGGGGGAAACCGCAGCCGATGTGGCTCCCCAGTGAAACTAGGGCTAGGGCTCGGGCCGGCAAGGCGGAGCGCAGTGCAGGACGGGGCCCCGTGGCCGGTGCTTCAGCCCCGGACCCGTCCGTACCCCCCGCTACACCCTGAGCGAACAGCGGAACCCGCGAGCGGCGTAATACGACTCGGCGCCGTTGTGGTACACGAAGACCGTGTCGTAGCGGCGATCGCCAAACAGCGCGCCGCCGAGTTGCCGGATCGGGGCCGGTGTCTGCACCCAGCTGGAGGTGGTCGTATCGAACTCACCCAGCTCCTGCAGCCCCCGGTACTCCTCCATTGTCAGGAGGGTAGCACCCATGGCCGTGGCCATGTCGAGCGCACTGGTCTTCGGCTTGTGCTCCTTGCGTGCGTCGAGCGCCTGGCGGTCGTAACAGACGCTGCGGCGTCCCTTGGGGCTCTGCGCCGAGCAATCCACGAAGATGTATTCGCCAGACTTCTTGTCGATCCCCACCACATCCGGTTCGCCACCCGACTCCTCCATGGCATGGAGCGACCAGAGCCTGGCACTGTTCGGCTCCAGTCGCGCCTGCACCGCCCGCCATTCGAGGCCGGCATGACGGTGCATATTCGCCTCGAAGCGGGCCTTCAAGGTCTGGAGTAGGCCGTCGCGCTGCTTCCCGGTAATCTCTTTGGCTTTGGGCATCTCTGTCGGGTCCTGCGTGATGTGAGTGGAATGAGACGGATTGCACCAAAGTAGCATACCGTGCCCCTTCCGTGCTTCCGTGCTTCCGTGTCGAGCAGTTGACTCCGGACGGCGGGCGAGGAGCCAGCCCCGGCACCGCAAGTTCACCACGGAAGCACGGAATACACGGAAGGACACGGAAACATCAGGTGTGTTCCGTGTAATTCCGTGTCTTCCGTGCTTCCGTGGTGAGCAGTTTACGATGCTGGGGTGGCGAGCAGCTTCCGATGCTGGGGTCGACCGCCCTAGCAGCCCGGATCCCAGACCATCGGCTGCGCCGTGTAGGGATACCCGGGGAAGGCCCACCCCGTCCCCACCACGACCCCGCAGCTGTTGATCCCGTAGCCGTAGCTCGCGCGCCAGGCGAAGCCGTTCGGGTTGGCGGGCATCGGCAGCACGGTGAAGGCGCCGGCCCGGTCGGCGACGAAGGCCGAAGTGTACTGCGGCCACCCCGGGCTCGAGCCGGCGTCGTCGCCGGTGGCGACCCCGCGGTCGTTCACGGCCCAGGCCAGGGAGATCCCGGCCGTCGCGAAGAGGCCGGCGTGGTGGGGGTCGCCGTAGGAGGCACGGTTGCTGGTGACGCCGACGATGCCGATGCCGGCATCGATGTCGTACCCCACGATCCCTCCGGTCACCTGCTTGGGCGCCCACCCGTTCCCCGACCGCTGCCAGATCACCGGCACCCAGCCGCTGGACGACTCCGACATGCCCACGATCACCCAATCGTTGTTGATGGCAACCGCACTGGTGGAGCGCCCGCCGGGGAGCGGTGGCAGGACGGTGAGCTGGGTGCCGACGAGCCCGCTGAAGTCCCAGACGATGCCGTACGTGAACCCGCCCCGGCTGATCGTCCCGACCACGAGTCCGTGATCGTTGATGTCCACCGCCTCGCCCGGGTACTTGAGGATGATCGGCGCGCTGGTGGTGCTGGGCCAGAAGGCCGGCACCAGGTTCGGCGCGGCGAGGGTGCCGAGATTGAGGTTCCCCACGATCTGCCCCCGCGCGTTCACCCCGTGGGCGTGGGACCACTGCCCCGGCCCAAGCGGCAGGTTGACGAGGGTCCCGCCGAGCGGCATCGCCACCGCGAAGCCGTTCATCATGCCGACAATGAGGTTCCTGGTACTGACATCCTCGAACACCCCTTCCCCCGCCACCAGCGTCACCTGGTAGCTCGACGGGGGATAGACGCTGTTCGCCCGCGGCAGCCGGGCCGCCGTGGACTCGACCGGGGCGGTCGTGTCGGAGGCGCTGCAGCCAAAGAGAAGAGTGAGGAGGAGCAGGGCGAGCGGCGCGAGCAGCGTCGCGGAGGCCGGCGTGGTGCCCGCCTGGCTCGCGGCGGGAATCCGATTCCAGGTGACGGGGAGGCGGGAACTCATGGACCTATCCTCACGAACAGGGGCGGCGCGGTTGCCTTTCCCCTCTTACGCTCTGGGGGGCCGATCCCTCTCATCCCGTCCCATCCCGGGGACCGTTAAGCCCATGGAACGTTCCGCCCTCCCAGCCGGCAAGCTCTTGGGGCTGGGTGGTTTACGCGAGGACGGCGCATCGGCTCCACAACGAAGTGGCGCCGGAGGAGGGCTGGCCCGCGCCCGCCTAACTCCTGCCCGCGGGGACCCGCCACCGCTTCAGACGCGGCATGACATCGGCCAGGAGCGCGCGAGCCTGGGGGCCCGGCATGATGCCCTGGGTGTCCATCACCTGGACGCACCGGTCCAGCATGGCCTCCATTGAGATGGCCGGTTCGGTGAACGCGCCGTCGGCAAAGCAGTGGCGGCAGTAGTCGTTGATCCGGTAGCCGGCCAGGTCGGTCCCGAAGTCCTCCGGCTTTCCGAGCGGCATGGAACAGCTTTGACAGAAGGGTCCCGCAGGCTCCGGTACCGGCATACAGTCCTCCTGGCTGAGTGGGAGATCGGAGCGAAGTCCTCACCACCTCAGATTGTGGGGTCACGATGGGTAAGGGCGCATGAAAGTGGGGTGAGAGAGGCTTGATGGGTGCACTTCAGAGTTGATACCTCCATTGGCCTTGGATGGCTTAGCCGCCTCTGGACGCGGCCTTTCTGCCGGCGGCGGTGCGATACTTCGCGATGTTGAGCGCATAGCTCTTCGCGACGAGACGGGAGAGCACCGTGGTGTTGACGTCGGCGAGGCGCCGGAGGTAGAGACAGCCTCCCCCCACCTTGTGGGGGCCAAGCTGCTTGAGCAGCGCGGGGTGGGCCTTGACGCCCCCCATCAGGTAGACGGTCAGTGCGGCCTTGCGGGGCGAGAAGCCGACCGGGAACCAGACCCCGCTCCGGCCGCTGGCGCCTTCGTAGCTGATCTCACCATATCCCACGATGACCGGCCCCCACATGGCCGGAGCCTTGCCGGTGGCCTTCCGGAACAGGGCGGCGAGGGTGCGCGCGTCCTTGCGCCGGTCCGGATCGTCGATGGCGGAGAGAAAGGCCGCCACACTGGCCTTGGTCCGCTGGGTCTTGAGTTCGGTCATGGTTGCGGATTGGGCAGCCTGGCTGCTGCCGAGTCGGGTGTGTGCGATCCGGCGTCCTGGGCGGATCGCGGTTCAGCCTGCTGTTCCACTTGCACCATGTCGTCCGTGGCCTGCCCGTCGCGCAGCGCCAGCCACGCCATCACTCCGCCGCCGAGATCGAGGACGGCGTGCAGCAAGATCGCCGGCCACAGGGAGTTGAAGGTCGCCACCACCAGGGTAAACAAGGCGCCGACGATACCCGTGCGGAAGACGCCATTCCATCCCTGGTACGCATGCCCGACCGCGAACAGCGCCACGGATAACGCCGCCGCGCCCCACCAGCCCAGCCACGGGGCCAGGGCCCAGATGAAGTACCCCCGGTACAGGAACTCCTCGCAGAACCCCGCGGTGAGCGACACCCCGCCGAACCAGTGCAGTTCGGTCCGCGTCTGCGGCAGGACCCGGGCGAGCTCCCCGGTGAACTGCTGCCGCACGCCCGCCCTGGCCACGGGGTCGCGGGCGACCGCCGCGGCCGCTTGAATGTTGTAGAGCACGAGCAGCAGCACCAGGCCCAGCGCCACCCACAACCGCCAGCCCTCGGGCACGGCGAAGCCGAGCGACGTCCAGGATCGTTCGTTCGCGATCCACAGCGCCGCCCCGACCGCGACCAGCGCCCACGGGTAGCCGATGGCCCCGATCCAGAGCCGCTTCCGGGCCCGGGCCGGATCGGCTGCCAGCCGGCGCTGCAATGCCGGCCAGGAGACAAAAGCGTCCCACAGCGGCAAGGCGACCGCGAACAGCGCCACATAGAGCAGGTCGGGGAGGGTGGTCAGATGAATATGGCCGGCGCCAGGCTAGGCCAACTCATAGTGCAGCGTGAGGGGGTGCTCCATACCGTGCCCCACCGCAGACGTGCCCTCGCCGCGCAGGCCCCGCAGCTCTCCCGTGCCGGAGCCGGGGATGACGACATAGGATTCCTTCGCGACGCCCTGCTCGAATACCCCGGTGCGTTGGAGCACAAAGCTGCCCGCTTTCCCGGCAACCTGTCCCACGACCCGCTCCAGGCCGACGAAGGTGGCGGAACCGTCGCCGAGGTACAGCATCAGGTATTCGACCTGTCCCTCGCCCACGATATCGCCGGTAAAGGTCTTGGTGACGACGGCCCGTGTCAGCTTCGGCAGGTCCGGGCCCTCGCTGTACGGCTTCTCGTCCCAGCTCTTGATGGCGAAGCGGGCGTTCGCAACCTGTTTCATGGGTCCACCTCCGACCCCAGTATGCTGCCTGTACCACCCCCTGACAACCACCCCGCCCGCCTGACAGACCCGCCGTCCCGCTTCCCTGACTGGCCCGCCACGGAGCCAGGCCCTACTCCCCGCCGAGCCGCCCGATCTGGTCGGAGAACCGCCCGTACACCGCCCCCTCCGGCCCTGCCGATCGGGCGATCGCGGCCGTGATCCGGCGCACCTCCTCCGGGCCGAGCAGCCCGGTGAGCACCCAGAGCTGCAGCGGCCCCGACTGATAGAACCGCTCCGGCTGCGACCCCGCGTAGCCGCCCCGGAGCCGGGCCGTGGTCGTCAGCCCGGCGCGCACCGAGGTCGCGTGGCCCAGCCACTGGGTGGCGCCCTCCTCGAGTTCCATCAGGTCTTCCGCCAGACCACAGGAGATCCTCCGGGTGCCCTGCCCCACCGTCATGGTGTCCTGCAGCGCACGGCGTGCGGCACGGAGCGCGATGAACCGGCGCGCCTGGCCGAGTGCGCCGGCGGTGTCAGGGCTGGCGCCGGGCGTCCGCAGCGCGTCGAACGCGGCGAGCAGGGCCTGGAGTTCGGCATTGAGGGCGGACACCAGCTCTGGCGAGCCGGCATAGCACCGCTCCCGCAGCTCGGCGCGGTCCGGCTGGAGGTCCCACCCGGGCCAGGCATAGCTCCGTGCCTGGTCGAGCCAGGTGGGGAATTGGGAGTGCAGGTGAAAGCTCTCGTGCACGGCGAGGTCGGCCTGCAGCAGCGCGGGATTCGCGTTGGCCCGCTCAAGCATCTCCCCGATCCGGCCGAGGGCGCCGAACCGGAGCGGCACGTTAAACACCACGATCCGCGTGATTCCGTGCTCCCGGAGCGCTGCCGCGACGGCCGGGGGGGCGGGACGCTGGACCACCGAGAGCTTCTCCGCCCCCGCGATCGCATGGGCCCCAATCGGGTCGCTGTCGATCATCCCGTACAGCGGCGTCGCGAAGGGGGGGCGGGCCGGGAGCTCGATCCGCTCGAGCGGTGCCTCATGCCGCCAGATCGCGGCGCAGACCGGCGTCTCGGACCGGCCCCGGTAGCCCGAATCCGCCACGAGCAGCAGCGGGTGGCGGGCCAGGGTGTAATCATCCCAGACCGGGGGCACCGCGGCCACGCGCCCGAAGGCGTCGATCGTGGCCGTGGACACCGAGTCCCGGAACGCGTCGGCACAGGGGGCCTGGCCAACTGCGGGAGCCGCCGCTCCGGCGAGCAGGACGGTGAGGATCGCGGCGATTCGCTTCATTCGAGGGTACTCCGTACGCCGGTCATCTCCGGCTCGGCCCGCCGCGGCTCAGGAGGTTGGACGCCACCGGTGCAGCGCAATCTGGTACACCTGCACCACTCGGCCCGACGGCTCGGTGCGATCCGGAATCCGCAGGGCGCCGATCTTCTGCACCGCCCGTTGCGACCGGAAGTTGGCCGGGTCAATGATGAACACCACGTGGTTAACGAAGCGGAACGCGTGCTCCAGCATCTCGTGCTTCATGTCACGGTTGTACTGCCCGCCCCAGCAGGATCGGGCCAGGAACGTCCACCCGATCTCCACCTCGTCCCCCGCCGGATCGTAGCCGCAATACCGGGACGAGCCGATCACCGCCCCGGTCGCCGCGTCGGTGGCCAGCAGGGCGCCCCCGGACTCGATGGCCCCCCGGAAGAAGGCCCGGAAGCCCTCCGGCTCCGACCGGCTCTTGTCGGGGTGCTGCTCCCAGATGAGCGGGTCGGACGCCACCGCGAACAGGGCGTCGTGGTCGGCGGGGAGGAGCGGGCGGAGATGCACGTATCGCCCGTGCAATGTCGGCTGCAGGTCGAAGGACACGCCTGAGTATGCCGCGACCTGCGAGCGCTGACAAGCGGACGGCAGACTCACCCCGCCACAACACATTCACCACGGAACCACGGAATGCACGGAATGCACGGAAGAGCACGGAATACCGCTTTGGCTTCTTCCGTGCCATTCCGCGTATTCCGTGGTTCCGTGGTGAGCAGTTACCCCGGCGGGGCCCCGCGAGGGGCTGGGCGAAGCCCCGCAACGGGCGGGGACAAGCCCCGCCCGTACGGGGCCGTTCCCCGTTTCGAGTGGTGGGTTTAGTCTTATCCCCGTCCCCTATCGGAGCCGCCGTCTGTCCGACGTCCTCTCCCGGCGCGACTTCCTCGGCGCCACCGGCGCCGCCCTCGCCGCCGGATCCCTGCCCCCCGCCCACGGCACCCTCTCCGGGGCCCCCGCCGTGATCCTCCCCGGCGCCGCCCGCCCCATGGCCGTCGGTTCCCACAACGCCCTTCGCGGCGTCCGCCTGGCGGTGCAGCTCGTGGAAGGGGGCGCCGATACCCTCGATGCCGCCGTCGAAGGGGTCAAGCTCCAGGAACTCGACCCCACCGACAACTCCGTGGGCTACGGCGGCCTCCCCAATGAGGAAGGCGTGGTCCAGCTCGACGCCTCCTGCATGCACGGCCCCAGCAAGCGCGCCGGCGCGGTCGGCGCCCTCGAAGGGATCAAGACCCCGAGCGAGGTGGCACTGCTGGTCCTCAAGTACACCAACCACATCCTGCTGGTGGGAGAAGGGGCCAAGCGCTTCGCCCTCTCCTACGGATTCAAGGAAGAGGACCTGCTCACCCCCGAGTCCCGGGAGATCTGGCTCCGCTGGCGCGCCAACCGGGGCAAGGAAGACGACTGGGTGGACGTCCCCGAGAATGGCCCCCGCCTGGCGCGGGTGACGGGCACCGTCAACCTCAACGTGGTAAACGCCCAGGGGGAGATCTCCTCGGTCACCACCACCAGCGGGCTGGCCTGGAAGATCCCGGGCCGCGTCGGCGACAGCCCCATCATCGGCGCGGGGCAGTACACCGACAACGAGATCGGCGCCGCCGGCTCCACCGGCCTGGGGGAAGCGAACATCATGGCCTGCGGCGGATTCCTGACCGTCGAGTTCATGCGCCGCGGCAAGAGCCCCACCGACGCCGCCCTCGAGACCCTCAAGCGCGTCATCAGCCTCACCCCGCCCCGCCTGCTCCACCCCAACGGGCGGCCAAAATACCAGCTCAACTTCTACGCCCTCAACAAGCGGGGCGACGCCGGCAGCGCCTCCATCTACCCCAGCTCCTACGCCACCTGGGATGGACGCGACTCGGCGGTGCGGGATACGGCATTCCTCTACGACAAGGCTTTGTGATGATGAGCGACGGGACGACGGTTAGGCGGTTGGGCGGTTGGGCGGTTGGGCCACAGGGCGAGTCGCTCGGGTTTCGGTCGTGGGGTTGGCGGGGCATGGCCACGACCGAAACCCGAGTGACGAGCCCAGGCACCCGAGCTCTCCTGAGCCTCGTTGCCGTCGCGCTCCTCGCCGCGATGCCCCTCGCCGCCCAGGACGACGAGTGGAAGGAACCCACCGCGCCGTGGAAGGACAGCTTCTACCCCTTCTTCCCCTCCCTCGGCAACAACTTCCCGCTCATCGCCCTCCACTTCGAGGAGCGGAAGGTCGCCGACTACTTCGCCCGGGTGCCCTACGCCGGGCTCCTCTCCATTGACGCCGGCATCGGCTTCACCGGCGGCCGCATGCTGGTCGCCCGGATCCAGGCGCCGCTCATGAAGAAGGACTGGCGCCTCGCCGCCTCGCTCGGCGCCACCCGCGAGTCGCGGCTGGGATACTACGGGCTCGGGAACGGCGCCGCCTACGACAGCGACCTCGAAACCGACAACCAGCCCCACTACTACCGCGCCCGGCGCACCCGCTACTTCGCCACGGCGGAAGTCTCCCGCCGGCTCACCGGCCCGCTCTGGGTCGCGGTCGGCGGCACCCTCGAGCACAGCAACCTGGGCGATCTCTCCAAACCCTCGCTCTTCCGCACCGACTTCGGCACCGGGGACCTCACCGACACCGACGCCCGGAGCCGGGTGGCGCTGGTGCTCGACACCCGCGACAACGAGTTCAACACCACCCGCGGCGTCTTCGGCCAGGTCTCGGTGGGGGGCGGGAGCGGCGGCGACGGCTACTCCCGCGTCGGCGCCGACCTGCGCGGCTTCCTCCCGGTGCGGGAAGGGACCGTCCTCGCGGTGCGAGTGGCGGGCTCCTCCGCCAGCAAGGACGCGCCGCTCAATGCGCGCTTCGACGTGCCGGTCTGGGAGGGGGAGGTGCCGGTGCTGGGCGGGACCTACTCCAACCGCGGCCTGGCGTTCCAGCGGCTGGCCGGCCGCGGGGTGCTCATGGCCAACGCCGAAGTGCGCCATGACCTGCTCAACCTGGGCGACTTCGGCGCCTTTACCCTGCTGGCGTTCGTGGATGCGGGGCGGGTCTTCGAACAGCGGGACTTCGAGCTGACCACCGAGGGGATGCAGGTGGGGGGCGGCGGCGGGCTAGCCATCCGGCTGCTCCGCTTCACCATCTGGACCTTCAACTTCGCCACCGGGCCGGACGGGTTCCAGTTCAACGCCGGGACGGGGTGGTCGTTCTAACTGCGGAGAACGGGGGAACGGGGGAACGGGGGAACGGGGGAACGGGGGAACGGGACGGCAGGGTAATGGCGACGCGGCCGCGAGGGAGCGGAGGAGGGTGCGCCGCTCGGCGGTCTCACCCATCCTGTGCGGCCACCCTCCGATGCGACATCGCGGCTGCGTCGCCTGAGCAACCGTCTCAGGCGACCCTCCTCACCTCCACCAGCCCCGTCATCTCCCACAGCATCGTCGCGCCCTTGTCCCGCGCGTACCAGGTCCGCTTCCCCTTGATAAACTCATCCTTGGGAAGCACCGGCGGCTTGTTCACCGCCACCCAGGCGCCAAGCGGCGCGGGGAACGGTCCCCAGTGCGCCACTTCCTTGAATGACGGATCCAGCACCAGCACGATCGGGATGGACCGGGTCCCGTTGGTGAGGTAGCGGTCCATCAGCTCGGGATGCGCGTCGCGGGCGAGGATCCGGAGTTCCAGCCCCGGCACCTGTTCCGTCCATCGGGCGAGGATCGGCAGGGTGCTGGCGGTGTCCACGCACCAGTCCTCCGCCAGCGCCAGCAGCCGCCGCGGCTCCGCAACCGCGCCGAGCGCCCAGGCGGGCACCCGCGCGGTCCGGTAGACGGCGTCCCACAGCGCCCGGTGCTCCGGCGCCGCCGCCAGGACGAACTCCTTGAAGGTCATCCCCTGGGCCCAGTATTCACGCAGTTCCATCGGTCCTCCCAGTAGCCGTCGTCTCTCCTGAGGGGAAAGGTATTGGGGGAGTGTGAAGGTTCCGTGAATGGGGGGTGGAACGGGGGAACGGGAGAACGGGGAACGGTAGGGTCATGGCGACGCGGCGGCGGGGGAGCAGCGGAGGGTGCGCCGCGCGGGCGGGCACAACTTAGATTGCGGCCATGGCCCAACCCACCGGCCCAGCCACCCGCGCCCGGCTCCTCGCCGCGGCGTTCGAGCTGTACACCACCACCGGCTTCCTCCGCACCACCACCCCGGCGCTCGCCGCCCGAGCGGGGATCGCGGAGGGGACCATCTACCGTCACTTCAAGAGCAAGGAGAAGCTGCTCAACGAGTGCCACCTGGTGGCCAACCTGTGGGCGCTGGAGCTGCTGCGCCGCTTCGACATCGACCGCGCCACCCCCGCCTCCGAGCGGCTCGGCACCATCGCGCGGGAGCTCGCGGCCCGCGCCGCCGCGGAGCCCGCCATGATCCGCATCCTCCTCACCGACGAGCACGAGCCCTTCCTCGATGACGCCAGCCGCGGCCTGCGGCGCGCCTTCGGCGAGGGGCTGGTGCATATCGTGGCGATGGGGAAATCAGACGGACTGGTGCGGTCGGGGCCGGCGGAGCTGTGGGCGGCGGTCTGGCTGGCAGTCGTGGAGCTGGCGGTGCTCCGGGTGGCGGCGGGAGAGTGGCCGGCCGACAGCACCACCCTTACGCTGGCACTCGAGGCGGCGTGGGACGCTATCGCGGCCCCGGATAGACCGACAGCTCCCGCGGCCGGCTGACCCGCCCGCTCCACAGGAGCGCCCGGATCGTCCCCCCGGCGAGTGGCCGCACCAGCCACTCGCCGTTTTCCATGTAACCCACCGAGTCACCGGCCCAGCGCACCGGGTTGGTCCCCGTGGCGGAGAGCCGCGTCACCGCGCCGCCCGCGAGCCGGGCGCAGAGCCCGCCGCTGTCACAGGGAAGGGCGACGGCGATCGGCGGGTCGCCCAGCCGGACGGCGAAGTGATCGTCCATGGCGGCAGGGGCCCAGCGGCCCTGCGCGGGTGGCACCGCCGCCTGGATGACGGCCGCGGATGTACGCAGGTACAGCGTGGCGCCATCGTCACTCCAGGCCAGGGCCTCGGGCATCCCGGCGATCTCCCCCTCGATGCGGCGCTCGTTGCCGTTGATGAGGTTCATCACGAACACCGATTGCGCAGAAGTATCACCGGGAGCCCGGGACCGGACGGCGGCCAGCATCGTACCGTCGGGGGAGAGCGCGGGGAGCCGCTCATCCACCCGGGAGAAGGTGATCTGGTAGGCGGTCCCGGCGGAGAGGGCGGAGGCGAAGAGGTCGCCCACCCCATCCTCGCCGTCGGCGGTGAAGGCGACGTACGGCTCCTCCCCCACCTTGAGCTTGTTGGACAGGGGGGAGAGGGTCCCGCGGCAGGCCACGGCGCCCAGCAGCAGCGCGGCGAGCACCAGACGCAGCGTCACCGCTCCGCCCGGACGTCCGCCTGCAGCAGCCACCACCCGTCGGGATCCACCACGATCTCCCGCGGTGCGCGGCGGATGTCATCGAGCCGGAGCGCCGTCTCTCCCTTCTCGATGTTCACCGTCACCGGTTTGCCGTCCACCCGGATGACCAGCCCCGGCATCCGGAAGGTGCCCCACCCCTCGGGCTGCACCTGGCGGATGGTGAGCATCAGCCGCCGCCCCTCGTGCCGCCACCCGATGTCGAGCTTGGGGTAGCCGGGCTGCAGCAGCGCCTGCCGGAAGTACCACTCCAGGTCCTGCCCCGCCGCCGTGCCCATGACCCGGGCAAACTCGGCGGAGAGCGCCGAGCTGTCGCGGTAGGTGCGGTACCACGCGCGGATGCCGGCGGTGAAGGCGCTGTCGCCGATCAGGCCGCGGAGGGTGTGCAGCACCCAGGCGCCCTTGGGGTAGTTGTTGCTGTTGAGCAGCCCCATCAGGTCGGTGGCGAGGGTGTCGAGGATGGGGCGCTCGGTGGCCTTCGAGGCATACACCGCCTCGGCCCGCCGCCGCATTTCGGCCCGGAAGGCGCTGTCCCCCTCGGCGTGGCGCAGCCAGAGCGCCGCGAAGTAGGTGGCGAATCCCTCGGAGAGCCAGAGGTGGTGCCAGTCATCCTGGGTCACCGCGTCGCCGAACCACTGGTGCGCGGTCTCGTGGGCCACGGTGAGCTCGCGCACCGCGCGCTTCCGGTAGGCGTCCGCGTCGTAGAAGATCGCGGTGGGGTTCTCCATCCCGCCGAACATCGTGGTGGACTGGACGTGGGAGAGCCGGTCGTAGGGGAACGAGCCGATGAGGTCGCTGAAGAAGTCCAGCATGTCGGCGACGCGGCGGAAGGGGCCGTCCACCGCGTAGGCGGAGTCCTCGGGGTAGGTCACCACCGCGAGCGGCACGCACTTCACCGCGCAGGCGGCGGGGGGCAGCTCGGTGGTGGTCAGCGGCCCGGCGCCGATCACCATCCCGTAGGGGGAGATCGGCTGCCGCATGCGGAAGTGCCAGAGCCGCCGGCCGCGCGGCAGGGTGTCCACCTTCTGCAGCACCCCGCTGGCGATCACCCGCATCTCGGGGGGCGCCTCCACGTGGAAGTCCACCGTCGCCTTGTCCCCGGGGCGGTCTTCCAGCGGCAGCCAGCGGTGGGCGCGGTCGGGCCAGTTGTCGGCGAAGACCGTGCGCCGGCCGCTCGAGTCGGTGCGGATGACCAGCCCGTCGCGCACCGGGCCGTGATAGCGAATGGAGGAGTGGATCGTGTCCCCCGCCTGCTTCTTGTGGGGGATGTACACCCCGCCGTCGGGGTTCCGGGCGAAGGTGATCCGCCCCATGCGGCGCTCCCCCTCGCCGTCGGTGAGCACCCGGACCACGCGGAACGCGGAATCGAGCTGCACCTCGATCGGGTCGGCGGAGCGGAGCCGCCAGGTCGTCGTCGCGATGCCGACGATGTGGCTCCCCGTGTCACCGACGAGGATCGTGATGTCGTGATGCAGGGCGTCGTGCCGGGCGGGGATGGTGTCGGCGCGGGCGGCGAGGGGAGCCTGCAGCAGCAGCAGCGTGGCGAGGAGCATCTGGATGGACCCGTGAAGAACGCAATCACGAACTGCAACCACGGAAGCACGGAACACACGGAAGGGCACGGAAAACTGCCAGGTCTCTCGGTGTATTCCGTGTTATTCCGTGTATTCCGTGGTTCCGTGGTGAATGTTCTTGTTGTCGCCCAGCCGACCTACGACTCGATGTCCAGCGCCAGCCTGGCCTCGCGCACCGGCGCCAGGTATTCCGCCACCACCTGCTGATGCACCGGATGGGCCGTGTAGCGATCCACCGCCGCCATGTCGTCCACCTCCACCGTGAGCACCCAGGGGTACTCCGCGGCGCTCGGCGCCAGGTTCCGGGTCCAGCGCACTGCGCGGACCTCGGGGATCTTGCCCTTCATTCCGCGGAGCGCTTCCCCCGCCGCCTGGATGGCGGCGTCTGGGGTACCGGGCTTGAAGCGGAACAGGACGATATGCTGGATCATATAGCTCGGAGAAGTTCAACCACGAAGGACACGAAGGGCACAAAGGGGTTTCGCATCTGTCCCGACCCCTTCGTGGTCTTTGTGGTCTTCGTGGTTGAGTTGTCTCAATTGGGGTCTACTTCTTGAACACCATTCCATAGAACCCCAGCACATCCCGCCAGGCATCCTCGAGCGCGGGGGTGTCGCTCCCCTTCCGCCCGGGCTTGAAGAAGCCGTGCCCGGTGCCGGGGTAGATCTTGTAGCGGAAGTCGGCTTTCGCGGCCTGCATCTGCCGTTCGACGTCGGGGAGCGCCTGGTTGATTCGGGCGTCGTCCTCGCCGTAGACACCGAGCACCCTGGCCTTGATGTTGGCCATGGGGGCGGAGTCGGCGGCGGAGCCGTAGCAGACCACGGCGGCCTTGAGCTTCGGGTTGGTGGTGGCGTAGCGGAAGCTCTTCCCGCCGCCCCAGCAGAAGCCGATGGTGCCGATCTCGTTCTTCTTCACCGCGGGGAGGGTGTTGAGGTACCCGAAGGCGGCGTCGAGGTCGGCGGTGACCGCGGTCGGATCGAGCAGCGCCGTGAGCTTCCGGCCGCTGTCGGTGCTGGCCGGGGTGACCCCGAAGCGGGAGGAGAGCAGGTCGGGGACGATGGCCACGTAGCCGGCGCCGGCCAGCCGGTCGGCGACGGTGGGCTCCCACTCGGTGAGCCCGAAGATCTCGTGGATCACGATAATCGCGGGCGCCTTGTCCTTCCGCTCCGGGTACGCCACGTAGGCGCGGATCGAATCACCGGCGGCGTTGGCGATCTTCACCCATTCGCCGTGGGTTGTCGGGTCGGTGGCCAGCGCCGGCCGGCCGAGGGTCCAGGCCCCCGCCGCGCCGGCTACCAATCCGAGTACCGCGACCATCAGCGTGGAAAGCGATCCCTGTCGCACCATGACCTCCTCCTCATGAAATCAACCACGAAGAGCACGAAGAGCACCAAGGGGTCGGCGAAACCACGAACGCCTTCGTGCCCTTTGTGCTCTTCGTGGTTGATGTTGAACAGCCTATTTCCGGAACAGCTTCGCGAACACCCCGGAATCCTCCGCCCCCTCCAGCGCCTCCGCGAAGGCGCTCATGGTGGGGAACCGATCCGCGGGGTCGAGCGCCATGGCCTTGTTGAGCACCTGCTCCAGCCGCGGCGGGAGGTCGGGCTTCACCTCGCGCAGCATCTTGGGCTTGCCGCGCAGCCGGGCGATCATCATCTCCTGCGCATTCCGCCCCTGGAACGGCAGCTGGCCGGTGAACATCTCGAAGGCCACGATCGCGAGGGCGTAGACGTCGCTCCGGGCGTCGAGGCCCTTGCCCCGGATCTGCTCCGGGCTCATGAACTCCGGCGTCCCCAGCACGATCCCGGTGGCGGTGAGCTTGGCCACCTCCGGCTCCTGCCGCCGCTCCTTGGCCAGCCCGAAGTCCATCACCACCGCCCGCACCCCTCCCGGCCCCTTGTCGTCGGGGACCAGCATGACGTTCTCGGGCTTGAGGTCGCGGTGGATGATCTGGAGATCGTGGGCGTGCTGCAGCCCGCGGGCCATCTGCACCAGGAGCGGCACGCCGATGTCGAGCGGCAGCGCCCCCTGCCGCACCTCGCGGTCGGAGAGCAGCTCACCGGCCAGGTAGGGCATCACCAGGTAGATGAGGCCGTCCTCGGTCTCTCCCAGCCGGTAGATGCGGCAGACGTTGGGGTGTTCCAGCCGCATGGCGAGCCCCGCCTCCCGCCGGAGCCGCTCCACCGAGCTCTTGTCTTCCTTGAGCTTGGGGGTCAGCACCTTGATGGCGACGGTGTCGGCGTTGGTGACATCCTTGGCCAGGTAGACGTAGGACATCCCCCCCTCGCCCAGCCGCTTGGTGACCTCGTAGCGGTCGTCCAGGACGGTGCTGGTGAGGGTGCTCGCCCGGTCCATCCCCGGGCCGCGCTTGACCGCCTGGCGCACCATGGTGCGGAGGCCCGCGCTGGTCTGCTCCGGCGCCTGGCCGCCGGCCACTTCCACCAGCGGGCTTCCGTCCTGGGGGCAGAAGCGGGCCGGATCGGAGTACACCCGGTTGCACCGGGGACAGCGTCGGCTGCTCAATCGCGGTACCGGTTGCGGCCGTCCTGCTTGGCCTTGTAGAGGTTCTGGTCGGCGAGCTTGAGCAGCGCCTCCCCGTCCTGCACCCGCTCATCAGGATAGCAGGCCACGCCCACGCTCACCGTCACCCGGATGGCGGAGCCCCCCTCCCCGAAGGGATAGGACGCCACCTTCTTGAGCACCCGGTCGGCGAAGATCCGTGCCCCCGCCACCGCCGTCTCGGGGAGCAGGATGACGAACTCCTCGCCGCCGAAGCGCGCCACGATATCTACCGTCCGCTGTTCCCGGCGGAAGATCCCGCCCAGCTGCCGCAGCACGACGTCCCCCGCCAGGTGGCCGTAGACGTCGTTGATCTGCTTGAAATTGTCCACGTCAATCATCAGGCACGCAAGCTGGGTGGAGTAGCGGTTGGCCCGCTCGATCTCCTGCACCAGCTTGTCCGCCAGCGCCCGCCGGTTGTACGTCTCGGTCAGGGCGTCGGTCTCGGCCAGGGTCTTCATCTGCTCCCGGCCCACCACGGCGCTCTCGAGGTCGTAGGCCTTCTCCAGCGCCTGCACCGCGGCCCGGATCACCTGCTCCGCAAAGGTCAGGTCCGACTGGTTGAGCGGGGTGTCCTCGGCGGTGGTCCGGAGGAAGAAGACCCCGGCCCGCTGGTCCTTCATCACGAACGGAATGGCGATCGCCGAGCGGGTCGGCACCCGCACCCCGCCGGTTTCCCAGGCCTCGCGGGCCTCGGCGTAGAGCGGGTCGGTGGCCACGTCGGTGACCAGCACCGTCTGCCGGGTGTCGAGGGCGCGGCGGATCTCGGGATAGCGCCGCAGCTCGATCGGGAGGTCCCGGAGCATCGGGTTTTCGTAGGAGGCCACCACCACCGCCGTCTCCTGCCCGGGATTGGCGAAGATCAGCGAGCACTTGGAGATCTTGAGGCCGCGCGCCACCCGCCGCACCAGGATGTGGTAGATCTCCTCCGGCTTGAGGGAGGCGGTGACCTCCTGGAGGATGTCCACCATCTCCGAGCGGCTCCGCGCCTCCGCCTTGGCAAGGTTGAGCTCGCGGCCCACCCGGAGGTGCGCCTTGACCCGTGCCATCAGCTCCCGCACCCGGAACGGCTTGGAGATGAAGTCCGCCGCGCCGAGGCCGAGCGCGCGCACGGTGGCTTCCTCGGGCGGCATGGAGGAGATCATCAGGACCGGGACGTCGCGGAGCCGCGGGTCGGCCTTGAGCCGCTCCAGCAGCACCAGCCCGTCGGACCCGGGCATCATGATGTCGAGCATGAGCAGGTCGTACGGCTCGGTGGACAGCTTCTCCATCACCGAGTTCCCGCTGTTCACCACCACCACCTCGTACTCGTGCTCCTTGAGGATCCACGAGAGGGTGCGGGTGAGCGCCAGGTCGTCGTCGGCGACCAGGATGCGGGGCTGAAGGCTCATCCCGCGATCAATCGGCTGAACAGCTCAGGATCCACGTTGCCTCCGCTCACCACCGCCACCGTCGCGCCCGTGGGGCGGAGCCGCCCGGCCAGCAGGGCCGCGACCGCCGCCGCCCCGGAGGGCTCCACCCGCCACCCGTGGCCCTGCCACAGGAACCGAACCGCGGCGGTGAGGTCGTCCTCGCTCACCCGCGCCGCCTCCTTCACTACCCCCGCCATCTGCTGGAAGGGGATCGCGCCCACCGCGGGGGCGAGCAGCCCATCCGCCATGCTCTTCGGCGCCTCGACCCTGGTGGGGGCTCCCGCGGCGAGGGCGGCGGTGAGCTTGGCCGCCCCTTCCGGCTCCACCCCCACCACCCGCACTCCCGGCTTCCGGCCCCGGACCGCCGTGGCGATCCCGCCGAGGAACCCGCCGCCGCTCACCGGGACGAGGATGGTCTCCACCGTGGGGCACTGCTCGAGGATCTCGAGCCCGCAGGTGCCCTGGCCCGCCAGGACGTCCGGGTGATCGTACGGGGGGATAAAGGAAAGGCCCCGTTCCCGCATGAGACGGTTGGCCGTCGGTTCCCGCTGGGCCCGGTCCTGGATGAGGACCAGCTCGGCGCCGGTAGCGCGGATCGCCTCGATCTTGATGGCCGGCGCGTCCTCCGGCACCACCACCACGGCCGGGACGCCGAGGCGCCGCGCGGCCCAGCCCACGGCGATCCCGTGGTTCCCGCTCGAGTGGGTGACGACCCCGCGGGCGCGGACCTCCGGCGGCAGCCGCCGGAGGGCGGTCACGGCGCCCCGGATCTTGAAGGCGCCGATCGGCTGCAACTGCTCCGCCTTGAGCCAGACCGGCACCCCGAGCTGGCGGGACAGCGCCGGCGATTCGACCAGCGGGGTGCGGAGCGCGATCCCCGCGAGCCCCCGGGCGGCGTCCTCCAGGTTCTGGAGGTCGACGGGCATCACTCCTCGGATTCCGTCGCCGCCGGCTCGTCGGCTCCTTCGGCGTCCTCCTTCACCACCCGGGCCACGTCCACCACGGTATCGCCGCTGTCGAGGTTCATGACCTTGACGCCCTGGGTGTTGCGGCCGCTGACGCGGATCCCCTCCACCGGCAGGCGGATGATAACGCCATGCTTGGTGATGAGCATCAGCTCGTCGTCCGGCTGCACTTCCTTGAGGGCGATCAGGGCGCCGGTCTTGTCGGTGCGGTTGAGGGTGATGATCCCCTTGCCGCCCCGCTTCTGCACCCGGTAGTCGGACAGTTCGGAGCGCTTGCCGAAGCCCTTCTCGGTGACGACCAGCAGGGTGGCGTCGCGGCGGATGATCACCATGCCGATGACGTGGTCGCCCTTGTCGAGCTCGATCCCCTTCACCCCGGTGGCGACGCGGCCCATCTCGCGGACGTCTCCCTGGTGGAACCGGATGCTCATGCCGTCGGCGGTGGCCAGCACGATGTCGCTGGTGGCGTCGCAGACCTGCACGTCGATCAGCTCGTCGCCGTCCTCGATGTTGATGGCGCGGATGCCGGTGGAGCGGACGTTGCCGTACTCGGCGAGGCTGGTCTTTTTGACCGTGCCGCCCCGGGTGGCGAAGATCAGGTGCTGTTCGGCGCTGAACTCCCGCACCGCCACGGTGGCGGCGACGTGCTCGTCCTGCTTGATCGCGATGCAGTTCACCACCGGCTTGCCCCGGCTGGCCCGGCCCCCCTGCGGGATCTCGTGCACCTTGAGCCAGTAGACCTGGCCGGTGTTGGTGAAGAACATCAGGTAGTCGTGGGTACTGGCGATGAAGAGGTGCTCGATCCAGTCCTCTTCCTTGGTGGTCGCCCCCTGGAGCCCGCGGCCGCCCCGGCGCTGCCGGCGGTAGGTGCTCACCGCGATCCGCTTGATGTACCCGGTGTGGGAGATGGTGATCACCATGTCCTCCTCGGCGATCAGGTCCTCCACCGAGAAGTCCCCCTGGTCGGCCACGATCTCGGTGCGGCGGTCGTCGCCGTACTTCTTCGCGACCTCGGTCATCTCGTCCTTGAGGATCTGCATCCGCTTCGGCTTGCTGGCCAGGATCGCCTTGAGCTCCTTGACCAGGGCCCGCACCTCCGCCAGCTCCGCCTCCAGCTTCTCGATCTCGAGGCCGGTGAGCTTGGCGAGGCGCATGTTGAGGATGGCGTCGCTCTGCTTCTCCGACAGCCCGAAGCGCTTCCGCAGCCGGGCGTCGGCGTCCGGCACGTCGGCGGACTTCTTGATGATCTCCACGACTTCATCAATGTTGTCCACCGCGATCTTGAGCCCCTCGAGGATGTGCTCCCGGGCCAGGGCCGCGTCGAGGTCGAACTGGGTCCGCCGGACCACCACCTCGTGCCGGTGCTCGACGAACCGCTCCAGCAGCAGCTTGAGGTTCATCACCTTCGGCGCGCCCCGGTCGAGCGCCAGCATGATGATGCCGAAGGTGGTCTGCATCGCGGTGTGCTTGTACAGCTGGTTCAGCACCACGTTGGGGATCGCGTCGCGCTTGAGCGTGACCACGATCCGCATGCCGTCCTTGTCCGACTCGTCGTTGACCCCGCTGATCCCCTCCAGCTTCTTGTCGATCACCAGCTGGGCGATGGCGCTGACCAGGTTCTCCTTGTTGACCTGGTAGGGGATCTCGGTGACCACGATCTGGCTCTTGCCGCTCGACTCCTTCTCCTCGATCTGGGCCCGGGCCCGGACCTGCACCCGGCCGCGGCCGGTCTCGTACGCTTCCTTGATGCCGCTCCGGCCGTAGATGTAGGCGCCGGTGGGGAAATCGGGGCCCTTGATGGTCTTGGCCAGGTCGGCGATGGAGATCTCGGGATCGTCGATCAGCTGCTGGACCGCCTTGGCCACCTCGCGCAGGTTGTGGGGCGGGATGTTGGTGGCCATGCCCACGGCGATGCCGCTGGAGCCGTTGATGAGCAGGTTGGGGACCATGGACGGCAGGACGGTCGGCTCCTGCAGCCGGTCGTCGTAGTTCGCCTGGTAGTCCACCGTGTTCTTCTCGATGTCCTCCAGCATCGTCACCGCGATCGGCGTGAGCCGGGACTCGGTGTAGCGGTAGGCCGCCGCGCGGTCCCCGTCCACCGAGCCGAAGTTCCCCTGCCCGTCGATCAGCGGATAGCGGAGCGAGAAGTCCTGCACCATGCGCACCAGCGCGTCGTACACCGAGCTGTCGCCATGGGGGTGGTACTTGCCCAGCACGTCGCCCACGACCGTCGCGCATTTCTTGTAGGGCCGCCCCGGGAGGAGGCCCAGCTCGTTCATCGAGTAGAGGATGCGGCGGTGCACCGGCTTGAGGCCGTCGCGCACATCGGGCAGCGCGCGCGAGACGATGACGCTCATCGAGTAGTTGATGAACGACTGCTGCATCTCCTCTTCGATCAGCCGCGGGAGAATGCGCTCGTGCTGGGAGGGGCCGGTCATGCGGGTCCGTGGTTGGGGCGGCGAGGGCCACCCGTCCATGCTGGGCTGTGGAGGTGGCCGGGGCGCGGCCGTGAAGCGGGGAAATATAGCCCCGTCCCGGCCCGCTAGGCAATTGCCGCCACCTGTCGCAAATCACGGTTGGGCAACAACTTAGGGTGGGGGCGACGGACCGACGGGCCGGCGGGCCGGCAGACCGCCCGACCGGCCGGTAACCCTTTCCCCTCCCCCCGCGTCAAAGCACCCGAACAGGCCACCACTCCAGCGCCGTGGATGGAGCGTCAGTGACCGAAGCAGAGATCATCGCAGGGGTGCTGGCCGGGGATCCGGCGGCGGAGCGCGCGTTGTATGACGCGCACGTCGACCGGGTGTGGGGGATGGTGTACCGGTTTGCCGGGGATGCCGACCGCGCCGCCGACTGGACCCAGGAGACCTTCGTCCGGGTGTTCCAGAAGCTGGCCGACTTCCGGGGCGACGCCGCCCTCGGCACCTGGATCGGCTCGGTGGCGATCTCGGTGGCCCTCTCCGGGCTCCGCAAGGTGCAGCGGCACGACCAGCGGGAGACGGTCCTCCTGGACCACCACCCCGCCCGGACCGAGCGCCGCGCCGACCCCGACCTCGCCACCCGGATGCGGGAGGCGATCGCCGACCTGGCGGAGCACTACCGGATGGTGTTCCTGCTGCACGATGTCGAAGGCTATACCCACGAGGAGATCGCCGGACTCCTCGGCGTGGAGACCGGGACCTCCAAGGCCCGCCTCTCCCGCGCCCGGGCCCGGCTTCGCGAAGCGCTCGCCGCTTTCGCCTGAGGACACGATGAACGACGACGAACGGGATGCCATGATCCGCCGCCTCGCACAGGACAGCCTGCAGCCCCCCCCGGCCCCCCGGGAGGAGATCTGGCGGCGGATTGAGATGGCACGGAAGGGCGGACCGGCGGGACGACGGGACGACGGGACGACGGTCACGAAGCTCCCCGTCCGCTGGGCTCGGGTGCTGGTGCCGCTCGCCCTGGCCGCGACGGTGGCGCTGGCCTTCGGGCTGGGGCGGATGACCGCCAAGCCCGAGCCGGCCTCCGTGGCCGCCGCACCCGAGGCGCTCACGGGTCCCAACGCGGCCCACCGCCTGGTGGCCGCCGAGTACCTGGGCCGGACCGAAGTGTTCCTGACCGACTTCCGGGTGGCCGCCGCGAGCGGCGCTCCCGATGAGACCGCGTCGCGCGAGGCTCGCCGGCTGCTCGGCACCGCGCGGCTGCTGCTCGATTCCCCCGCCGCCGAAGACGTACGGCTTCGGATGCTGCTGGAGGACCTCGAGCTGGTGCTGGCGGAGATCGCGCAACTGCAGAGCGAGCGCCGCGAGGACCTCAACCTGATCACCGACGGGCTCGACCAGCGCGGCACGCTGGGTCGGCTCCGCGCCGCGGTACCGGCCGGGGGCACGCCCGCTTCCACTCAAGGAGTCCTGTAATGCGCGCCCTGATGCTCGGCCTGACGGCCGCCCTGACCTTCTCCTCCATCGAGGTGCCGAAGCTGTTCCAGGCGGCCTCCGCGGAGGCGCCCATCGCCAGCCGGGCCCCGGCGCCCTGGCTCGCGGAGGACCCCGCCGATTCGCTCTACCGCCTGGCCCGTGAGGCCCTCAACCGGCAGCAGTACCGGGCCGCGGTGGAGCGCTTCGCGGAGCTGAGCCGCCGCTACCCGCGGTCCGGCTACGCCGGGGATGCGCTCTACTGGGAGGCGTTCGCCCGCTACCGGCTGGGCGGGGACGCCGAGCTCCGGACCGCGCTGGCGCGGCTGGAGGACCAGAAGCGCCGCTTCCCCCGGGCGGCCACCGCCGGCGATGCCGCAGCGCTCGCCACCCGGATCCAGGGGGCGCTGGCCCGGGGCGGCGACCCCGTGGCCGCGGAGTCGGTGACCATCGAAGCCACCGAGGCCGGTGACGCGCGGGTGGCCGACCGCTCCACCAGGGTGCGAACCACCTACCCGCGGGACGGTGGCCGCGCTGGCGGCGACTGCAACGAGGATTCCGACGTGAAGGCGGCGGCGCTCAACGCGGTACTGCAGATGGACTCGGAGCGGGCGCTGCCGCTGCTCTCCCGGGTGCTCGCCCGCCGGGACGAGGGCTCCGCCTGCCTCCGGCGGAAGGCGGTCTTCCTGGTGGCCCAGAAGGCGGGGCCGCAGACCGAGGACATCCTGATCAGCACCGCGCAGCAGGACCCCGACCCCGAGGTGCGGGAACAGGCGGTGTTCTGGCTGTCGCAGGTCTCGACCCCGCGGGCGGTGGCGGCGCTGGATTCGATCGCGCAGCGGAGCACCGACCCGGGGCTGCAGGAGAAGGCGGTGTTCGCCCTGTCGCAGCAGAGCGACCCCCGCGCGGCCCAGGCACTCCGCGCCATCGCCGAGCGGAAGGATGTCCCGAAGGAGATCCGGGCCAACGCCATCTTCTGGCTGGGCCAGTCGAAGAGCGGGGGCGGGGAGTACCTGCGCGGCCTCTACACCCGGCTCGACGATGACGAGCTCAAGGACAAGGTGATCTTCGGGATCGCCCAGTCCGGCAAGCCGGAGGACCGGCGCTGGCTGCTGGAGGTGGCACAGGATCCGAAGCAGTCGGTTGAGGTGCGGAAGAAGGCGATCTTCTGGTCCGGCCAGGGGGCGACCAGCCCCGAGGACCTGGGCCGGCTGTACGCCACGCTGCAGGAGCGGGAGCTCAAGGAGCAGGTGATCTTCGCCCTGTCGCAGGTGAAGGGGTCGGGGGCGGTGGACCAGATGATCGAGATTGCGCGGAAGGACAAGGATCCCGAGATGCGCAAGAAGGCGGTGTTCTGGCTGGGCCAGTCGCGCGACCCGCGCGCCGCCGCGCTCATCGAAGAACTTCTCAACGAGTAGGGGACACCATGCGCATCGCACTGCTGGCGGGGCTGGCGCTCATCGCCGCCCCCATGCTGGAGGGCCAGTCGCTGGCCTCGAAGATTGACCGGGTGAAGGACGGGACGGTGCGGATGTCGTTCCCCGCCCGGGAAGGAGTCTGCGGCAACGGGCGGGGCAGCATCAATACCTACTCGAAGGGCTCACGCGGGGAGTGGGAGCATGACTGCGAGTCGGGACCGGTGCGGGTGGTGATCGAGCGGACCGGCGGGCGCTCCACCGACCTCCGCACCTACGTCGGCGGCCAATGGCGCGGCACCGCCACCCAGGACCTCGGCGTGGTGGACGCGAAGGAGGCGTCCGACTGGCTCTTCGCCCTGGCGGAGAGGGGTGAGCGAGCCAGCGAGGACGCGGTGTTCGCCGGGACCCTGGCCGAGGGGGTGGAGACGTGGCCGGCGCTGCTCCGCATCGCCCGGAACGAGCGGGCGGGGAAGAAAGTCCAGCGTTCGGCCATCTTCTGGCTGGGCCAGGCGGCGGGCGAGGCGGCCACGAAGGGGCTGGATTCGATTGTGCAGGACGACAACGGCGATCGGGAGGTGCGGGAGTCGGCGATCTTCGCGCTGTCCCAGCGGCCGCACGAGGAGGGGATCCCCGCCCTCATCCGGGTGGCGCGCACCAGCCAGGATCCCAAGCTCCGGAAGACCGCCCTCTTCTGGCTGGGGCAGAGCGAGGCGCCGGAGGCGGTGGCGTTGTTTGAGGAGATTCTGACGGAGAACTAGGTGGTTGGGCAGTCTCAGAGCTGAAAGGTCAACCACGAAGATCACGAAGGCCACGAAGGTGCCGAGACTCGCTCGGGCTGCTTCGTGGCCTTGGTGTTCTTCGTGGTTGGTTTTCGTCTAGCTCGCCTCGGGATCGCGTGGGGTCGCCGCGGGAACCAGAATTCCTGCGGGCTCCCGGCCTGAGGAATTCCTTCCCCGCGCCGCCAGCCGGTCCAGCGCCACGTAGATCACCGGCGTCACGTACAGCGTCACGAACTGCGAGAACAGGAGCCCGCCCACCACCGCCAGGCCGAGTGGCCGGCGGGCTTCGGCCCCGGTGCCTGTGGCAAAGGCGATCGGCAGGGTGCCGAGCAGCGCGGCGAATGTGGTCATCATGATGGGGCGGAACCGAACCCGGGCCGCTTCGAGGATGGCCACCTCGGGCGGTTTCCCTTCCTTCCGCTCCGCGTCGATGGCGAAGTCCAGCATCATGATGGCGTTCTTCTTCACCAGCCCCACCAGCATGATGATCCCGACGAAGGCATAGACGCTGAGATCCATCCCGGCTATGAGCAACGTCACCAGCGCGCCGAACCCGGCGAAGGGGAGCCCCGAGAGAATCGTGAGCGGATGGATGAAGCTCTCGTACAGGATGCCGAGCACGATGTAGATCACCACGATGGCGAGGACCAGCAGGATCAGCAGCCCCTGCTGCGACTGCTGGAACGCCTGCGCCGTGCCGGCGAAGCGGGCGGTCACCGCACCGGGGAGGAGCGGCGCCGCGGCCTCCTCGACCGCCGCCACCGCCTGCCCGATCGAGACCCCCGGCACCACGTCAAAGGAAAGCGTTACCGAGGGGAGCTGCCCCGAGTGGTTCACGGTAAGCGGGCCGACGTCGGGCGTGACTTCCGCCAGGGCGGTCAGCGGCACCAGCGAACCGTTGGCGGCGCGGAGCCCGATGAGGCTCAGCGCCCCGAGATCCCGCTGGTACTCCGGCAGCAGCTCCAGGATGACCCAGTACTGGTTGGTGGCGGTGTAGATGGTGGAGACCTGGCGGGCGCCATAGGCGTCGTAGAGCGCCTGCTCCACCGCCTGCACCGTGAGGCCGTAGGCGGCGGTGCGCTCCCGATCGATCTTGACCCGCACCTCGGGGTTCTTGATCTGCAGGTCGCTGGTGACGTCCCGCACCTCGGGGAGCGCGCGGAGCGCCGCCTCGAGCTTCGCGGCGGTGGCGTACAGCTCCTGGATGTCCGGCCCCTGGATGGTGTACTGGTAGAGGCTCTTGGTGCTGCGGCCGCCGATCGAGATCGGGGGCGGGTTGGTGAAGTAGGCCTTCATCCCCGGCACCGCGGACATCTTGCCGGAGAGGCTCCGCGCCACCTCATCGGCGGAGAGCTCCCGCTCCCGGCGCGGCTTGAGGTGAATGAAGAACCGCCCCTGGTTGATGTTGCTGCCGCGCCCGCCGGACCCCACCGACGACATGAAGCCGGCCACGTTGCTGTCCGCCTGGACGATCGCGGCGGCCTGCTGCTGCAGCCGCAGCATCGCGTCGAAGCTGGTCCCCTCGGCGGCTTCGGTGGTGCCGCGGAGCTGGGCGGTGTCCTCGCTCGGCAGGAAGCCCTTGGGGATGATGATGGCGAGCCACACGGTGGCGATGAGGATCCCCAGCGACCCGAGCAGCGCTGCCCCCCGGCGCGCCATGACCCAGCCCAGCGAGCGGAGGTAGAGCTGCAGGGCGCCGTCGTACACCCGCTCGGTGGCGGCGTAGAACTTCCCGTGGCCGCCGTGGCGGCCCGGCTTGAGGAAGCGGCTGCCCAGCATCGGGGTGAGCGTGAGCGACACGAAGCCGGAGACCAGGATCGCCACGCCGATGGTCACCGCGAACTCGCGGAACAGCCGCCCGATGAGCCCGCCCATGAACACCAGGGGGATGAACACCGCCACGAGGGAAATGGTCATCGAGATGATCGTGAACCCGATCTCGCGGGCGCCGTCGAAGGCCGCCTGCCGCGCCGATTTCCCCATCTCCATGTGGCGGACGATGTTCTCCAGCATCACGATGGCGTCGTCCACCACGAACCCCACCGACAGCGTCAGCGCCATCAGCGACAGGTTGTCGAGGCTGTAGCCCAGCAGGTACATCACGGCGAAGGTGCCCACCAGCGACATCGGCAGGGCCAGGCTCGGGATCACCGTGGCGGAGATGTTCCGGAGGAACAGGAAGATCGTCAGCACCACCAGGCAGAGCGTCAGGTAGAGAGTGAACTTCACCTCGTGCACCGACTCCTGGATGGTCTGGGAGCGATCGTACAGGGTCTCCACCTTGACCGCGGCGGGAAGCTGGCGCTGGATCTGGACCATCGCCTCCTTGACCCGCTCCGCCACCTCCACCGTGTTGGTGCCGGGCTGGCGCTGGATCGCGAGCACGATGGCGCGGGTGCCGTTGAACCAGCTCGCCGCCTTGGTCTCCTGCACGCTGTCAATGACCCGCCCCAGGTCGCCCAGCCGGACCGGCGCGCCGTCCCGCATGGCCACGATCAGCGGCCGGAAGGCCGCCGCGCTCTCCAGCTGGCCCTCCGCCTCCACCGCGTAGGCCCGGTCGGTGCCCCAGAGGATCCCCGATGGCAGGTTCACGTTGCCGGTGCTGATGGCGCGGGAGACCTCGTCCAGCCCGATCCTCCGGGCGGCGAGGGCCTGCGGGTCGAGCTGGATCCGCACCGCGTATTTCTGGCTGCCGTACACCGCCACCTGCGCCACTCCCTCCACCGTGGAGAGCCGCTGGCTGATGAGGGTCTGGCCGTACTCGTCGAGCGTGGAGAGCGGCAGGGAGGCCGAGGTCAGGGCGAAATGCAGAATCGGTGACTGCGACGGGTCAACCTTGGAGTAGCTGGGTGGCACCATGTTCTGCGGGAGCTGCCGCAGCGTCTGTGCAATCGCTGCCTGCACGTCCGCCGCCGCCGCGTCGATGTCGCGGTCCAGGGTGAACTGCAGGGTGATGGAGACGTTGCCCTGCCCGCTGGTGCTGGTGAGCGCGTCGAGCCCGGCGATCGTGGAGAACTGCCGCTCCAGTGGCGTGGCCACCGAGCTGGCCATGGTCTCGGGGCTGGCGCCGGGGAGGCTGGCGTTGACCGAGATCGTGGGGTAGTCGATGGTGGGAAGGTCGCTCACCGGCAGCCGGACGTAGGCGGCCGCCCCGAAGACCAGGATCCCGGCCATGACCAGGGTGGTCATGACCGGGCGCTTGATGAAGAGCTCGGCAATGTTCATGGCGTCAGCACCCGGACCCGGGCGCCCTCCGTGACTCGGACCTGGCCATCAATCACCACCCGGTCTCCCTCAGCAATGCCGGTGCCCAGCACCGCCAGCGAATCGCTGGAGCGGAGCACCGTCACCGGCTTGAGGTGCACCCGGTCGCTGTCCCCGACGACGAAGAGCTGCGTCCCCTGCTGCCCGGTGATCAGCGCGCTCACCGGCACCACCAGGGCGTTCCGCTCCACCGTCACCGTCAGCGTCACCCGCACCAGCGCTCCCGGCCAGAGCAGCCGGCCCTGGTTGGGGAAGCTGGCCTTGAGCATGACGGTGCCGGTCAGTGAATCCACCGCGTTGTCAATGAAGACCAGCGTCCCCCGCTCCACCTGGCTGCCATCCCCAACCGGCATGGCGGTGACAGAGAGGCCGCTCCCGGCCTGCTGGATCCCCGCCAGTTCCCGCGCCGGCACCGGGAAGCGCACCAGGATCGGGGCAATCTGATTGATGAGCACCAGCGGCTGCCCCGAGCTGGCCCGCACCAGGTTGCCGGTGCGTACCAGGACCGAGCCGGCCCGGCCGGTGATCGGCGCCCGCACGGTGGCGCGCTCCAGGTCGAGCCGGGCGCGGTCGAGCTGGGCGGAGTCGGCGCGGATCGTGGCGGCGAGCGCCAGCGCGGCGGAGCGCGCCTGGTCCACCTGCTGCTGGGTGACATACTCCTTCTGCGCCAGGTCCTCCATCCGCACCCGGTCCCGCTCGGCGTTGGCGAGCTGCACCAGGTCTCGTCCCAGCACCGCTTCCGCCTGCGCCAGCGCCGAGGCGTAGGGGCGGGCGTCGATCTGGAACAGCACCTGCCCCTCCCGCACCTCGTCCCCCTCGCGGAAGGTGACCCGCTCCACGATCCCATCCACCTGCGCGGCGACGGCGGCGGTCTGCATCGGCTCCACGCTGCCGGTGGCCTGCACCACCACCGGCACGTCCCGCCGTACCGCGGTAGCCACCACCACGCTGGCCGGCGGGGGCGCGGTCGGCGCCGCTTCCTTGCAGGCCAGGCAGAGAGTGGCCGTCGATAGCACCGCGAGCATGCGCGCTGAATGGATCATGGCTGACTGTCGGTTGGAGCGAGTTGGGGCTGGAGCCGGAGCGTGCTCCCACCACGGAGATCGAGCACGCCGGCGTTCTGGGCCAGCGTCACCAGCGCGGCCTGCCAGCCGAGGCGGGCCTGGATTCGCTGGGCGCGGGCCCCGGCCAGGGCGTTCTCGGCGGTGAGCAGTTCGAGCAGCGAGCCCACCCCCGATTGATAGCGGCCGCGCGCGGCGGCGGCGGACTCGGTGGCGCTGGCGAGCAGCTCGTCGGCGGTGGCCACCCGGAGGGTGGCGGTCTGCAGCGCGTAGTAGGCGCTGAAGACCTCGAAGATGACCTGCTGCTGCAGGCTCTCGGCGCGGGCGCGGGCGGCGTCCGCATCCGCCACGGCCTGCGCGCGCTGGTACTCCCAGCTGAAGCCGTTGAAGATCGGGAGCCGGAGTCCGAGGGAGAGGCTGTAGGCCTCCCGGCCGCCGCTCTGTCCCGGCTGAAAGGTGATTCCGGCGTTGCCCCCGCCTACTAAGGAAGGAAGACGGGCGGCCCCGGCGACCCGGATCCGGGCCCGCGCCTGCTGATAGAGGGCGCGTGAGGCGGCGAGGTCGGGCCGGGCGGTGAGCGCCCGCTCGATGAGCGTGTCCACCTGCTCCGCCACCGCCAGCACTGGATTGAGCACGGCGGTGGTGTCGATGTCGTACTCGAGGGTGGCGGGGTACCCGGTCGCGGCGGCGAGGGCGCCGCGGGTGGTGAAGAGGTTCCCCTCGATGCTCTGGAGATCCAGCCGAGCCTGAGCTAGCGCGGTGCGGGCCTGGAGCACGTCGGCGATGGTCGCGACGCCTACCCGGCGCCGCTCCTCGGCGGCGGCCAGGTTGGTCTCCGCCTCCCGCACCGACACCTGCTGGGCGGAGAGCAGCGCCTTGGCGGCGGCATACTCGAAGTAGGCGCCGGCGGTCCGGGCCACGACCGACTGCAGCGTGGCGTTGTGGGTCCAGTTGGCGGCGATGAGCCCTTCCCGCGCCGCGGCGATGGAGCCGCCACGGCCGCCGGCATCCAGCAGCAACCATGTAAAGGAAACGCTTGGCTCGTAGACCGTCTGCTGCACCGCCGAGCGACCCTGGGTGGCGGAAGTCTGGAGCCGGGTGGCGCTGGCCTCTCCATTAATAGTGGGGAACCAGGCCCCGCGGGCGGCGCCATACGCGGCGGCACGGGACCGCGCGGTGGCCCAGGCGCCCCGGACATCCGGGTTCCGCTCCAGCGCCAGCCCGACGACGTCCTCCAGCGTCAGCGTCTCCCGGCGGGCAACCAGCTCCGGGGGAAGCTCGGACAGCCCCGCGGGCTGCACGGCGGCCGGCGCGGGTGGGTTCTCCTTCGGGACCCAGAGAGTGTCGGGGCGGGTGGCGACGGGGCGAGCCCCCGGCGGCCCCGGCAAGGCGGGCGCGCAGGCAGTCAGAACCAGAGAAAGGACCCAACCAGCGGGCGGGATCGGCCGAGGCATACGAGTGGGTTACGGATTCTCTAAAGGATTCGTTGAGCGCGACTTGCAACATCGGGAAGGGCGCGCCGCTCGGTCCGGAGCAATCCACCCGTAGCGATTCGGTACGGGCGCCGCGAGGGCCCTCGTTGCTGCACAACAACTTAGCAGGTCCAACGGGCGGCACCGGGCGTGCCTTGGAAGGGGGAGTCAGACGGACAGTCACCCACGTATTCCCCTGGAGGAACGATGTACAAGCACTCGAAGCACTCCCTGACGACCCTGGCGCTGGCCGGGTCCGCCCTGCTCGCCGCCTGCGGCGATTCGACCGGCCCCAGTGGCGGCAACAACCCGCCCACCCAGCTCGGCCAGGTCATCAACCTGAGCCAGTTCGACAGCACCCTCGGCACCGGGACCACCCGGATCGAGATCAAGCTCCTCCCCGGCGGGCTCGAGGCTCGCGAAGTACATGTCGAGTCCGACGACCAGGAAGAGAAGTTCGTGAGCACCGTGGCCGCGCTTGATCCGGTGGCCGGGACGGTCACGCTGGACCTGGGCGGGATGGTGGTGAGCTACGGCAGCGGCACCCGGTTCCGCACCCCGAGCGACAGCCGGGTGAGCCGGAGCGAGTGGGAAGCGGCGATCACGGCGGCGCTCGGCGCCGGCCAGCATCCGCCCATCGAGGCCCGGCGCAGCGCCCCCGGCTCGGCCCAGGCGCCCACCGACGCCAGCTTCACCGCCAATGACCTGCGGCTCGAGGACAAGACCGACGAGCCGAAGATCGAGGTGTACGTGGACAGCGACAACCTGGAGACGGTGGCCAGCCCGCCGCCGCTCGCGATCCTGCGGGTGTTCAACATCCCGGTGGAGATCACCAGCAGCACCGAGCTGTCGCTGACCAATCCGGGCGGCGGGATCCCGACGGGCTCGGTCGAGTTTGAGGGCGTCGTGACGGCGGCGGACGCGGCGGCGGGGACCATCACCCTGGCCGGTGGCGCGGTGATCACGGTGGGGAGCCTCACGCTCGATCCGCTGGGAGACCTCTTCACACTGGCGAGTGTCGAGGCCGCGGTGGCAGCGAATCAGGCCGTGCGGGCGGAGGGGCGCGGGACGGTGACCTCGACCAGTCCGCTGGCGATCACCGCGACGGCGATCAAGGTGGAGGTGGATAACTAGGCGATTAGGCGATTAGGCGATTGGGCGATTGGGGGGGCGATTCAATCGCCTAATCGCCCAATCGCCTTATCGCCCTACCGCCCTACCGCCGCACCAGCATCGGCGGCAGCAGGAACATCGCGCCGATGGTACCGGCCACCGTGCCGCCCGCGGTGGCGAGGGCAATGGCGCCGAAGAGGTCGGTGGTGCTGGTCCCGACGGCGAGCGGGATCAGGCTGGCGAGGGTGGTCAGGGTGACGAGGGTGATCATGCCGGCGCGGTCCCGGCAGGCGGCGAGAATCGCGGCGGGGCCAGGGCGAACCCCTCTCCCGCCAGGACCACCTCCGGCCAGCACCCCATCCACCAGCAGGATCGCCTGGTTCACCGCGAGGCCGATCACCAGGATCACCCCCACTGCGGCCTCCCGGGTGAAGGCGGTGCCGGTGGCCCAGAAGGCCACCACCACGCCGGCCAGCGCGATCGGCAGGCTCAGGAAGACCATCGCGGCGCCCCACGCCGAGTCGAAGACCATCGCGACACTCAGCACCACCAGCGCCAGCCCCACCGCGAACACCAGCCAGAGCCCCTGCTGGCTCTGGTCGTCCACCCAGCCGAAGTACTCGTCGCTCACGGTGTAGCCGGCGGGGACGCTGATCGAGCGCATGAAGGCCTCGTGGGTCCGGTTGGCGAGCTTGGCGGGGCCGCGGAAGTCGTAGCTCAGGATCCGGACGTACTGCTGGTCCTCGCGGCTGATGCGGGCGAGGGCTTCGCGTTCCGAGACCGTCGCCACGTCCCCCACCCGCACGGGCGCGTTGGCGCTGTTGGGAATCAGCGCCTCCCGCAACTGGTCCAGGGTGCGCTCGCGGCTCCCCTGGGTCTTGAGGGAGAGCCAGAGATCTTCATCTCCCAGCAGCAGCCGCTGGCGGCCCACGGCGCCGCCTACCTCCCGCCCCACCAGGCCGGCGAAGTCGCTGCTGGTGAGCCCGAACCCGGCCAGGCGGTCGCGGTCCGGCGTGAGGGTGACGTCCCGCGCCTTCTCTCCGCCGAACCAGAAGCCCGCGGCGTTGATGTCCACCGTGCGCACCCGGGAGATCCCCTCGAGCCGGGCCTTGAGGTCCAGCGCGAGCTGCTCCACCCCGGCGAACGAGTACCCCAGGATCTTGATCCGGAAGGTCTGCAGCGACCCCACCACCCCGCCCGACGCGAAGCCGGGGCCATACCCCGCCACGCTCACCGAGGCGCCGCCGATGAACGTGGCCCGCGCGGTGAACTCGTCCTGCATCTGGTAGGGGAGGACGCTCCGGGCCGCGTCGTCCTCGAACACCACGCGGACGAAGCCGCCATCCGGCATCCCCTGCGCCTCGACCCGCTCCACCCCCGGCTGCCCCGCCGCGATCCGCTCGAACTCGCGCAGCGCCGCGTCCACCATGGTGGGATCGGAGCCGCTGGGGAAATCCACCCGGGCGGAAAGCGTGGTGCGCTGCCCCCACCAGCCGCTGAAGCTCGACTTGGGGACCTTCACCGCGAACACCCAGCCCAGCCCGGCGAGGAGCACCACGGTGGCGGTGATCGTCACCCAGCGCCAGCGGAGCAGCCCGATCACCATCCGCCGGTAGACCCGCTCCGATCGGCGCCAGCGCACCTCGTGCATCCCGTGCCCCCGGCCGATCGCGGGGAGCATCACCACCGAGGTGATCACCGACCACCCCAGCGCCAGCGCGAACGCCACCGCAAAGGGTGTAAACGCCGCCCGCGCATCGCCCTGCAGGTACAGGAATGGCAGCAGCACCACCGCGGTGGTGAGCGTCGAGCCGAGCACCGCCGGCGTGATGCGCCAGCCAGCGAGGGCGCGGGCCTCAGAGGTGTCCGGCACCGTGCGGAACCGGTCCACCACCACCAGGCCGTTCTGCACCAGGATGCCGATCCCCATGCTGAGCCCCGCCAGTGTCAGCAGGTTCGCCGGGATGCCGAGGAGGTAGAGTCCGAGCGTGGTTCCGGCGATAGCCACCGCCGCGCTCGCCATCACATAGGTGACCGCGAGCGGCGCCTGCAGCGTCACCGCCAGCACCAGCAACACCGCCGCGAAGGCGATGAGCCCCCGGCGCACCAGGTCGGAGAGCTGGTCTCCCAGACGCAGGCTCTCATCGGAGAGCACCTGGAACCGGATGCCGGCCGGGAGCCGGCCGCCAAGATCCGCGAGGGTGGCGCGGATGCTCCGCGCGGTGCGGATGGCGTCGGCGCCGGGGAGCCGTGCCACCTGGAGGAGCACCGCGGACTCGCCGTTCACGCGATAGAGCCGGCCCTCGTTGTCCTCTTCCCTCCGGATCGTGGCCAGCTCATCCAGCCGGTAGACACGGCCTCCCGGGCCCGGCACCGGCAGGGCCGCCAGGTCCTGCAGGCTGGTTGGCGTCTCCCGGAGGGCCACTCGCCGTTCGGTGGATCCCGTCAGCTGCACGCCCAGCGCCTCTACCACCCGGGCGCCGTTCATGGCGGTGAGCAGCGCGGTGGGAGAGACGCCGAGCTGCCGCAGCCGTTCCGGCTGGTAGGCCACCGCCACCCCCACCAGCGCGCCGCCCATGGCGCTGACCCCGGAGACCCCCTCCACCGCCGCAAGCCGTGGCTCCACCAGCCGGTCCACCAGCTCCTGCAGCGTCCCGGCAGTGTAGGGGCCGTACACCGTGTAGCTGATGAGCGGCTCCTCATCGAGCCCCTCGGGGACGTAGTTGCTCACCTCCAGCCCGGCGGCGCCCGGGGGGAACTCGGCGCGGAGCAGCTCCAGCCGCTCCAGGATACCGAGCCGCGCGAGCTGCACATTGGCGGTGGGCTCGAGCTCCACATCGAGCCGGGTGTACCCCTCTCCCGATTCGCTCTCGATCTTCTTCACCCCGCGCACCGACTGCACCGCGGCCTCGATCGGGCTGCCGAGGTAGGTCTCCACCAGCTCGGCGGCGGCGCCGGGCCAGCTCATCGAGACGGTGAGGCGCGGCAGCTCGACGGTGGGCCGGGTGGCGAAGGGGAGCCGGGTGAAGGAGATCCACCCGGCGAGGAGCAGCGCGCCGGCGGTGGCCCAGACGACGGAGGGGCGGCGGGAGGCCCAGCGGATCACGGCAGTTGGGCGATTGGGCGATTGGGCGATTGCCCTACCGCGAGATCCGCCGCGCGCCGTTCGGCGCGCTGCTCCACCACGGCGTAGGCGGTGGGGAGGAGGAAGAAGGTCACCAGCGTCGCGGTGATGGAGCCGCCGATAACGCCCGCCGCAAGCGGCTGGTACAGCTCACCGCCGCTCCCCCAGCCGAAGACCAGCGGCAGCACACCCACAATCGTGGTGAGCGACGTCATGGCGATGGCGCGGAGCCGCTGTCGGCCGCCGAGGAGGACGGAGTCGCGCACCGAGTGGCCCTGGGCGCGGAAGCGGCGGATGGCGTCGAGCTTGACCACCGCGTCATTGTCGGCCAGGCCGATCATGACGACCATGCCGATCAGCGACACCGCGTTGAGGCTCTGCCCGGTGAGCCAGAGCACCACGATGCCGCCCACGCCGGCGAGCGGCACCGTGAGCATCACGAGGAGCGGCGTCGTGAAGCTGGCGAACTCGCCGGCCAGCACGAGGAACATCAGGGCCACCGACAGGACCGCCACCACCGTCAGCTCCTGCATGGTGCGGCGCTGCTCGATGTCCGCCCCCGCGATCTCCCAGGTGAGCCCCGCCGGCGCCTGGAGCCGGCCCAGCGCCGACTGAATGGAGCTGACGGCCCGCGCGGTGCCGCCCCGCTCCACCGCGGCCTCCACCACCTGCACCGGGCGCTGGTCCACCCGCACCACTTCCACAGGATCCCGGACCTCTCTCACGGTGACGAGCTGTCCCACCGGGATGCCATCCACCGTGGCGGCGAGGGCGGTGGCGAGGTCCTCGCTGGCGGCGCCGGCGTAGCGGACCCGGATGGTGGTGCGGCGGTCGGTCTCGCGCAGTTCGCTCGCCTCCACGCCGGAGAGCCCGCCGGCGATGGCGCTCGCCATCTGGTCCACCGTGATGCCCCGGAGTGCCAGCCGCTCCCGCTCGAGTCCCAGCTCCACCACCGGCTGGGTGCCGGCGTAGGCGTCTCGCACGTCGGAGAGTTCGGGGATGGCGCGGAGCGCCTGCTGCACGCTGTCGGCGAAATGCGCCGCCGCGGTGACGGTGGGGGCGCTCACCTCCACCCGCATGAGCCGCCCCTCGCGGCCGATCAGGCTGCCGAACTCCGACTGTCCCGCCAGGTCAATGGCGAGCGAGCCCCGGGCCAGGTCGGGCACCTTCCCCCGGAGCGCCTCGGCGAAGCGCGCGGCGGGGAGCCCAGTGCGCACCGGTATCAGCAGCTGCGCGAAGTTGGCGCCCCCAGGCTCGGCGCCGGCGACCAGCTCCTCATCAGTGGCCGAGCCGACGCGGGTATACAGCCCCTTCGCCCCCAGCTCCCGCGCCGCCGTTTCCAGGCGGGCCGCCTGACGCACCGTCTCCTCGATGGCGGTGCCCTCCGGGAGCCGCAGCGTGGCGATGGCCACGCCCTCGTCCACCTGGGGCAGGATCTCGCGCGGGAGGCGCATGGTCAGCACCACCGCGACGGCCGTCGCGGCGATGGCGGAGAGGAAGACGGCGCGCGGATGGTCGAGGCACCACATCATGCCGCGTTCGTACGCCTCGGCCAGGCGGTGACCGGTGGCGGCGAGGCGTGACCGGGGAACAGGGAACGGAGAAGAGGCACCACCCGTTCCCTGTTCCCCGTTCCCCGTTCCCCGCCTCCCCGCCAGCATCACCGGCATCAGCGTCAGCGCCAGCACCAGCGAGGCCGCGAGGCTGGTCACCACCGCCAGCGAGAGATCGCGGAACAGCGCCGCCGCCAGCCCGCGCACGAAGACGATCGGCCCGAAGACCAGCACCGTCGTGAGCGTCCCGGCGATCAGGGGGCCCATGACCTGGTCCGCCGCGTCGCGCGCCGCCTGCGCCCGCGGGACACCCGTCTCCCGCAATCGGCCGCTGGCCTCCGCCACCACGATGGCGTTGTCCACCAGGAGGCCGACGCCGAGGGCCAGGCCGCCGAGGGAGAGGACGTTGATGGTGACGCCGAGAAGCTGCAGCGCGGTCAGGGAGACCAGCACCGAGAGCGGCACGATCAGCCCGATGGCGAGGGCGCTGCGCCAGTCCCGGAGGAAGAGCAGGATCACCAGCAGCGACAGCGCGCCGCCGAGGACAATCTCCTGGGTCAGGTTGGAGAGGGCGTCGTTCACGAAGCGGGCCTGCGCCGCCACCAGCCGCAGCGAGAAGTCGGGGAACTCCCGCGCGAGCTGTGCGATCGCGGCCTCGAGGTCGCGGGTGACGGCGACAGTATTGGCGCCGGCATCCTTGTACACCACGAGCCCGATGCCGGGCCCGCCGTCCAGCCGGGTGAGGGTGCGCGGCTCGGCAGTGGCGAGGGAGACCGAGCCGATATCGCGCAGGCGGACGGCGGACCGACGGGCCGACGGGCCGACGGGGATGTCCGCGAATTCCTCGATCCGCCGCAGCTCGGTGAGGGCGCGAACCGAGAAGCGGAACTGGCCCCGGCGGATCGTCCCACCGGGGGCGCTCACGTTGGCGGCCTGGATGGCCTGCACCACGTCATCGGGGGTCAGCCCCAGGGTGCGGAGCCTGGCCGGGTCCAGCTCCACCCGGATCTCATCCTCCGGCACTCCGGTGACGGCCACGCTGGCCACCCCGTCGAGCTGTTCCAGCCGACGGGCGAGCACCTGTTCCGCCACCAGCGCGGTGGAGCGGAGCTCCCCCGTGCCGGAGACGCCTAACACGGCGATGGGCCGCTGCCCCGGATCGGAAGTGAGCAGGGTGGGGCGTTCGGCGGTCTCGGGGAGGCGGCCGCGGGCGTTGTCCAGCCGCTCGCGGACAGCGAGCACCGTGGCCGCCATGTCGGTGCCCCAGGCAAAGCGGGCGGTGGTCGTGACCTCGCCGTTGCGGCTCACCGAACGCACTTCGACCAGGCCCGGCGTGGCGGCGATGGCCTCTTCCACCGGCTCGGCCACGAAGCGGCTGGCCTCAGTGGCGGCGGCGCCGGGATAGATGGTTCGGATGGTGAGGACGGGGAGGGTCACGTCGGGCAGCAGCGCCACCGGGAGCCGGCCGAGGGACACTGCGCCCAGGAGTACCAGGGCGAGCGTGGCGGCGATGGTGGTGACGGGGCGCCGGACCGCCGCGGCGGCGATGCTCACGGACGCGAAGCGGCGGGTGTGACCCGGACCGGCGCGTCGTGCGTCAGCGTCAGGTGGCCGGAGGTCAGCACCGTGTCTCCGACGGCGACAGGGATCTCACCGGTGGAGGAATCGGGGAGCACCTCGGTGTCGCTGCCGTTGGAGCGGCCCGGGACGATGTACACCCACTGGGCGCGGCCCTCCTTCGCCACGAACACGAGGGGGCGGCCGTCGCGCTCGATCACGGCGGCGGCGGGGACCATGATGCGGTCGGGGAGGCGGGCGGCCTCGAGGCGGAGGTCGGCGTACGATCCGGGGCGGAGCGGCGAACGGCCGCTGGCCCCGACGCTGACCACCACCCGCCCGGCACGCGCGACGGTATCCACCAGCGGCAGCACCGCGGTGATCCGGCCGCGAAGCGGGTCGGTGCCCATGGCGGGGGCGGAGATGCGGGCCTCGCCGCCCACCCGCACGAAGGGCAGGTCGTGCTCCAGCACCTGGGCCTCGATGCGGAGGTGGGTCATGTCCACCACCGTGGCGATATCCTGCCCCGAATTCACCCGTGAGCCGGCGGCGACGTCTATTCGGTCCACCATGCCATCGAAGGGCGCGGTGATGGTGGCGCGCTCCTGGTCGAGCCGAGCGCGCTCCAGCCGCACCTGCGCGGCGGGGACGCCGGAGAGCGCCACGGCGTTGCGTTGCCGCTCGGCGTCCTGCGTCGTGGTGAGCAGGATCGAGTCGCTGGCCAGGTTGGCCTGGAGGCGTATGTTGGCCTCGTCCAGCGCGGCCTGCGCCTCGCGGACGGCGAGGTCGAAGGGGCGGGGATCGAGGCGGACCAGCACCTGTCCCTTGTTAACCACAGCACCAGGCCTGACCAGCACCTCGTCCACGGTGCCGTTGGTCTCCACCTTGAGCTGGGCGACCGCTTCGGAGCGAACCTGACCGGTGGTGGCGATGGAGAGGACCAGGTCCCCGCGGCGGACCAGGGCGCCGGTGACCGGCAGCGAGAGGGTGCTGCCCGAGGCGGCGGCAGTGTCGCCGTCGGCGGTCGCGCCCGGGGGCGGCTCGCTGGTGGCGCCGGCGTCCTTCCCCTTGCAGGCGGGGAGGAGGAGGCTGGCGAGCAGCGCCGCGAGCGGTGCGGCACGACGCGCCCGGGAGTGCCGGCGGCGGGGGTCGGTCATGACGGGTCAGGTCCTCTGGATTTCGGTCCCCCTAGGATGCCCTGGGGGGGGCATCAGTCGCAGGGGGCAGGCCCGGATGGGGGAGCCGGGCACCCTGTAATGTGGGGGTATGGG
>CAZPER010000020.1:0-55407 GCA_964585655.1 uncultured Gemmatimonadaceae bacterium
CCGCCGGCCCGGAAGCGCAGGCGCCCCGGGATACGGTGCCGTCCGCCGGGCCGGCGCAATTCGTCGGCCGCCAGCGGAGCGCCTCGATCTTCAATCCCGAGATCAGCGCCACCGGCGACATCCGGGTGATCGGCTCCCGCCAGGGCGATGCCCTCACCGGCGACGCGCACGAGTTCGAGGTGGCGCTGCAATCCACCCTCGATCCCTACTCCACGGCCAAGGTGGTCCTCGGCTTCTCCAACGAGGAAGTCGGCATCGAGGAGGGGTACCTCTACTACACCGGCCTCCCCGGGCGGCTTCGGGCCGATCTGGGCCTGATCCGGCAGCAGGTCGGGGACCTCAATCGCTGGCACCTGCACGCGTTGCCGGAGTCGGAGTATCCGCTGGTGTACCGGCGCCTGCTCGCCGACGAGGGGCTCGCGGGGGCGGGGCTCTCGCTCTACACCACCCTGCCGGTCTCGCTCGCCGGCGGCACCCACGAGGTCTGGCTCCAGGGCACCACCGCCGAGGCCGCTCCGCTCTACGGCGAAGGGCGCCACGGCACCCTGCTCGGCCGGGTGCAGAACTTCTGGCAGCTCTCCCGCAGCACCTACGGGCAGGTCGGCTTCACCGCGCTGGGCGGGAACAGCGGCGACACGCTGCAGAGCCGCGTGCTCGGCCTCGACCTCCGGTTCACCTGGCGGCCGCCCAGCGCCGGCACCCGCAAGGGCGTGACGCTGCGGGCCGAGGGCTATCGCCTGCGAAGCACCGACCGCGGCGTGCGCGACGACCGCTACGGCCTGTTCGCCGGGCTCACCTGGCGCGCCAGCCGGCGCTGGATCCTCGGCGCGCGCTACGACTACGTGGAGCTGCCGGGCACGGGGTCGGGGGCCGAGTGGCAGGTGTCCCCGACCATCACCTGGTGGCAGAGCGAATTCGTCTATCTCCGGCTCGAGGGTCAGCGGCATCACGACCGGACGAGCGGCAACGACGACCGGCTGCTGCTGCAGGCCGTCTTTGCCATGGGCCCTCACAAGCACGAGACCTACTGACATGCTGCTCACCACTCTCGCGCTGCTCGCGTCGTTCACCGCCGAGCCGCCCAGCCGCCGGGCCGCCGAGCCGGTCAGGATCGTCACCAGCCTCACGACCTATGCCGCGATCGCCCGGGAGGTGGCCGGCGACCGGGGACGGGTGACCGCCATCGCCCAGGGGGACGAGGACCCGCACTTCGTCCAGCCCAAGCCGAGCTTCGTGGCCCTCCTGCGCGACGCCGACCTCTTCGTGACCACCGGGCTCGACCTCGAGCTCTGGGTGCCGGCCCTGCTGGACCGGGCCAGCAACCGCAAGGTCTCGGAGGGGGGGCCGGGCTACGTCACCGCCTACACCGGCATCACCCTGCTCGAAATCCCGGCCTCGCTCAACCGCGCCGGGGGCGACATCCACGCCGACGGCAATCCCCACATCCACACCGATCCGCTCAACGCGATGCTCATCGCGCGGAACATCCTCACCGGACTCAAGCGTGTGGCGCCGGGGGACGCGGCGTACTTCGAGGCCCGGGAGCAGGACTTCGAGCGCCGGATCCTCGAGGCCACGATGGGCGCCGACCTGGTGAAGATCCTCACCCCGGCGACGGCCTTCGACCTGCTCCGGAGCGACAAGCTGCGGGATTTCCTCGGCGCCACGATGTACCAGGGGAGGCCGCTGCTGGAGCGGCTGGGGGGCTGGCTCAAGACGGCCGAGGTGTTCCGCGGCAAGGAGATGGCCTGCTACCACCGGGAGTGGGCGTACTTCAGCCGCCGGTACCAGGTGACCTGCGCCGACTACATCGAGGCGAAGCCCGGCATCCCGCCGACGCCGCGGCACGTCGAGGACGTCATCGCGCTGATCCGGCAGCGCCGCATCCCGGTGCTGTTCGCGTCGAACTACTTCAACCGGAACCAGATCCAGCAGGTCGCCGCCAAGACCGGGGCCACCGCGGTGGTGGTGCCGGAGAACACCGAGGGCGCGCCGGGGGTCGAGACCTACTTCGCCCTGATGGACACCTGGGTCAACGGCCTGGCCGACGGCTTCCGGAAGGGAGCGCCCTGAGATGCTCGACGCCCTGCTCCACAGCCTCTGGTTCGCCCCGCTGGTGGCGTGCATGGCCATCGTGGCGATCCACTCCTACCTCGGGCTCCATGTCCTCGCGCGGGAGGTGATCTTCGTGGACCTGTCGCTGGCGCAGGTGGCGGCGCTCGGCTCCACGGTGGCCATCTTCCTCGGCGCCGCGCCCGATTCGGCCGCCAGCTTCTTCTATGCCATCGGCTTCACCACCGCGGGCGCCGCCGTGTTCGCGCTCACCCGGTCCGGCCACGGCAAGGGCGTCGTCCCGCAGGAGGCGATCATCGGCATCGTCTACGTGGTGGCCTCCGCCGCGGCGCTGCTGGTGGCGGACCAGTCCCCTCGCGGCGGCGAGGCGATCAAGGACATCCTGGTCGGGAGCCTGCTCTGGGTAGGGTGGCCGGCCATCGGGCGGCTGGCCGCGATCTACGCGGTGGTGGGGTTGTTCCACTGGCTGCTGCGCCGCACCTTCCTCACGATCTCGTTCGAACCGGAGCAGGCGGAGCAGCGCGGGCTCAAGCTGCGCTGGTGGGACTTCTGGTTCTACCTCTCGTTCGGCATCGTGATCACCTTCTCGGTGCCGATCGTCGGGGTGCTGCTGGTCTTCTCCTTCCTCGTGGTGCCCGCCGCCATCGCCTTCCAGTTTACCCGGCGCCGCGGCGTGCTCGCGATCATCTCCTGGGTGGCGGGGGTGCTCGCCTCGGGGCTCGGCATCTGGATCTCGTTCCGCTACGACCTCCCGACCGGGCCGGTGGTGGTCTGCGTCTTCGGCGTCCTGCTCCTGCTCTCATACCTGGCCCGCCGCCTGGTCCTCCGCCCCGCGGCCGCCTGACGAGGCGCTAGCTCCAGGTGGGCCAGAGGTTGCGGAAGCCGCGGATCGCGCGCTGCACGATCTCCCGGTCGGTGACCTCGAGGCGCATCAGCTCCCGTTCCACGTCCGCCACCAGGGCGAAGGCCCGGGCCCGGAGTTCCGGCTCCCCGTTCCACACGGTGGCGGGCTGCTGCAGCGCGGCGACCAGCAGATCGCCGCGGTAGTAGTCGCCGGCGACGAAATGGTCCTGCTCCAGCCGGTCCAGCGCCACGCGCAGCACCACCGGCACCGACTCTCCCTCCTCCAGCAGGAAGCGCAGCGCCTCGGCGCCGAGGTGCTCGACCGGCGTGCGCCGGTGGCGGCGGATCGTGGCGCCGAGCACCGAGGTGGGCTCGGACTCGTCGTCCGTGATCGCCTCGAGGTCGTTGAGGGTGGCCCTGGGAGGGATCTTCATGATGTTGAGTTGGGCAGGGATCGGGCCAGCCGGACGGTGCCCTCCGGCCCCTCGAACCGGCGTGTCTTGCTCCAGTTTCGGCGGCCGCCGCCGGGGAGGTGTGGCGTCCGGGCCACGATCAGCGGCCGTTACTGGATGCGGGCCATCCGGATGGCCGCCGCGCCGGCGTCCGGCTCGAGCCACGCGGCGATCACCGCGTTGTCCCCGGAGGCCCAGCGGGGCAGGCGCCCGGTGCCGGCGCTCGCCCCGAGCGCGACGGCCTCCCCGCGGCTTCCGTCCGGCCCGATCCGGCGCGCCATCACGCGGTTGTTCTCCAACCACCCGACTACCGCGCCATCGCCGGCCAGCGCCACCGTCACCTGCCCCACCGCCTTGCCATCGTCAATCCGGATCGGCGCGCCGAAGCGGTCTCCCGCGTCAGCCGAGAACGCGGCGTACACCGCCGGCCGCCCGCCCACGCCCGTCATCCATGCCACGACCACCCGCTCACCACGCGCGGCGACGGCCGGGCCATTGTTGGGGCAGCCGTTGAACACCCAGCCGTCGGCGTGGACCAGGCGCGGCGCGCTCCACTGGCCCGCCTCGAAGCGGGTGAGCGCGATGTCCCGCACGACCTCCTGCGAATACTCGATACCGCTGCGCTCGACATCGGGGGGCAGGGCGCGATCGCGATAGACGACGACCGGACCCCGCGCGGTCACCGCCGCCGCGGTGGGGCAGCACTCGCAGGCCACGCTATCAATCACCTGCTCCAGCAGGGGGCGTCCCTCGGCACCGATCACCGCCCCCTGGAGCGTCATCGGACCGTGCCAGTCTCCCTCCGCCTGGAATTGCCGCCGGGCATCGAGCCAGGCCATCCCGACGCCGCGCTCGGTCGGCCAGGTGGAGACGAAGCCATGCTCGCCGAGCGTCGGGAGCGGGTACGGACGTTCCGGCGCGGACCAGTTCGAGCCCCCGTCGTTCGAGACCGCCAGTCGCACATCGGTCTCGAAGTCCATCGGGCTCCAGTCGGCCTCCTCCTGCCAGTGCGCCAAGAGCGCGCCGCCGGGCAGGAAGGCGATGCCGGGGAGGTCGGTGGGATGGGTGGCGAGCGTCGGGCCGGAGACGACGGTGCGTGCGGCGCCCCAGGCCGTGGAATCCCGCGCCGCCACGCGGAAGGTGTAGCCACCGCCGGTGCGCGGCTCGAGCCAGCTCGCCGCCAGCCGCCCCTCGCCGTCGGTGGCGAGGTTGAGGGCCAGCGGCGCCGTCGCGGCCGGGGCATCGAGTGGCGTGACCCGCAGGTCCTGCCTATCGGCACAGGCGGCAAGCGTCAGCGCGGCGGCGGCCGGGAGGAGCGGGAGACACGAGAAGCGCATGATCGTCGCCATTCAGGGAGTCAGGGCGGTCCGGGGGAGGAGATCCCCGCACCTAGATGCGTTGCCCCGGGGAGATGGGCAACCCCCCGGGGAAACACGCGGGCCCCCTCAGGGTATTAGACTTCCGGCCCGATTCCTGTCTGCTCTGGAGGCTGTTCCAATGCGGTACCCAACCCTCGTCCTCGGCGCCTTCGCCGCGCTCGCGATCGCCCTCCCCGCCACGGTGGTCCACACCAAGCTGGTGAAGGCGGAACCGGGCATCGACGCCACCGTCACCGAGGCGCCGAAGCAGATCCGGCTCTGGTGGAGCGACCGGACCGAGGCCGCGCTCACCGGCGCCACGCTGCTCAAGGACGATCGCTCGCCGGTCGGCGTCATCAAGATGGCGGAGACCGACGACAGCCTCTCCACCGCGGGCGCCATCCCGGTGGCGCTTGCCCCCGGCAAGTACATCGTGATGTGGAAGACCGGGAGCCGCGACGGTCACGTGGTCCGCGGCACCTACAGCTTCACCTACACGCCCGCCGCCAAGCCCTGACCATGGCGGGGGTGGTGGCACGCGGACTCCTCCTGGGCGCCGGCCTCCTGGCCGGCGCCCTGCCACTTTGCGGCCAGGACAGCATCGTGGTGGACAGCGCCGTCGCCGTTCCCATGCGGGATGGCGTGGTGCTGATGGCGGATGTCTGGCGCCCGGCCGGGGAGGGCACCCGGCACCCGGTGCTGGTGTACCGCACGCCCTACGGCCGCGCCGACGCCGCCGATGATTCCGGCGTCACCCGGGAAGCGGTGCGCCGGGGGTACGCGGTGGTGCTCCAGGACGTTCGCGGCCGGCATGGCTCGGGCGGCAGCTTCGAGCCCTATCGTCATGAGGGGCTCGACGGCTACGACACCATCGAGTGGGCGGCGCGCCAGCCCTGGTCGACTGGTGCGGTCGGCACCTTCGGGCTCTCGTATCCGGGCGCGGTGCAGTGGCTGGCCGCCGTGGAGCGGCCCCCGGCGCTCAAGGCGATGGTCCCCGCCATGACGTACGCCACGCCGGAGACCTTCTGGTACTCCGGCGGCGTGTGGGATGGATCCTGGCTCGACTGGACCTGGTTCAACATCGCCCCCGACCTGCGCCGCCGGCTGGGCCGAGCCGGACCGCGCACCGGCGCGGAGGCCGCCGCCGCATGGGAGCGGGAGGGCCCGCGCGCGCGGCGGCACCGGCCGCTCCAGACCCTTCCCGATTTCCAGGGCATCGCCCCGTGGTACTACGAGTGGATGCAGCACCCGCCGCGCGATCCCTGGTGGAGCTGGGCCGCGCTCGACGGGCGCTACAGCCAGGTCGGCGCCGCGGTGCTCAATCTCTCCGGCTGGTTCGATGAGCCCTACGGGCCCATCGGTGCCGTGACCAACTACAACGGGCTCCTCCGCGCCCGCCGCCCCGCCGATCCGCGCAGCCGGCTCATCCTCGGCCCCTGGACCCACGGCGTCGGCGCGGTGCAGCGGGACCGGGCCGGCGACCGGGAGTTTGGTCCCGGCGCCGGCATCGCCTACGCCGAGGTGGTGCTGGGCTGGATGGATCGGTATGTGAAGGGAGCTCCCATCGGCGCGGACACCACGCCGGCCGTCCAGGTCTATGTGATGGGCGAGAACCGCTGGCGGAGCGCTACCGGGTGGCCGTTTCCAGGCACCCGGCAGGACACGCTCTACCTGCAGCCGCCGGGGCGGCCGGGGGAGCGCGGCGGGCTGGATCCGCGCCGCCCGTCGGCTCCACGCAGCGAGAGCGTCATCCTCTCCGATCCCGCCAGCCCGCTCACCGATCCCTTCGAGGGCCGGGCCGGCGCCCACGACTACCGCGCCCTCGTGGGCCGCGGGGAGGTGGCCATCTTCGAGACCGCGCCCCTCGCGGCGGACCTCGACGTGGTCGGCAACATCGTCGGGGAGATCACCATCGCCGCTTCCGTCCCCGACTACGATCTGTGGCTTCAGGTCCACGATGTGGCGCCGGATGGCACCGCCTGGAACCTCTCCGCCCCCGGCACCGGGCTGCTCCGCGCCAGCTACCGGCACGGCGGGCCGGAGCGCCTGCCAGTGCGCGAAGGGGATCTCGTGACCCTGCGGCTGGACCAGCTGCTCACCGCCAACCGGTTTCTCCGCGGCCATCGGCTGCGGCTGGTGTTCTCCGGCGCCTTCGCCCCGCTCTTCTCGGTGAACCCCCAGACCGGCGCGCAGGAGTTCGACACCGACCGCACGCGCGCGGGGGAGCTGCGCATCCAGCACTCCTCGCGCTACCCGTCGAAGCTGATCCTGCCGGTGGTGCCGGCCTCCGGGGACTGACCCCGGCGGCTCCACCCGCCTAGCTTCCCTCCGACTCTCGCCGTCCGAACCCACGTGGAATACGAACCCGCGCAGCTTCCCCTCGACTTGTTCGCCCTCGGGCGCGCACTGGCCTACGCCGGGGCGCTCCTGCTCGTCGGGAGCTGCGCCTTCCTCGCGCTCATCCCCCGCTGGCGCACCGATCTGGACGACGACCGCTCGCTCCCCGCCCGGGCGCTCCCGCGGGCCTGGCGGGTGGCCATCAGCGCCGGCGGGTTACTCGTCGTGGCCCACCTCCTTCGTGTCTATGGGCAGTTGCGGAGCTTCCTCGAGCCCGGGGAAGCGATCACCTGGGAGGCGGCCCGGCCCATCCTTACCCAGACCACCTGGGGCCGCGGCTGGCTGGCGCAGCTGGGTGCCGCTTCACTCGCCCTGATCGTTGCCTGGCTCGCGGCGCGACGCCCCGTCCCGGGGTTGGCCCTGCTCGGCACCTCGGCGCTCGCGGTGGCGGTGACCTCCCCCCTCACCGGCCACGCCGGCGAACACCCCTGGGGCGTGGCGTTCGGGATCGGGCTCCACAGCGTGCACCTGCTGGGCGGCGGGATCTGGCTCGGCACCCTGGCCACGCTCGCCATCGCGGCCCTGCCGGTCGTCGCCGATCACGCGGCGCTCGCTCGGCTCATCGCCGCCTTTTCTCCGCTGGCACTCGTGGGCGCAGGGCTGGCTGTCAGCGCCGGCCTGGTGCTGGGCTACGGGTATGTGGGGGACCTGACCGCACTCACCACCTCCACCTATGGCCGGACGCTGCTGGTGAAGACCGCGCTCCTCGCCGGGACCATGGGCCTTGGCGCCTGGAACTGGCGCTCGGTCACGCCCCACCTCGGCACCGCCGATGGCACCCGGAGGCTCACCCGCTCCACCCGCCTCGAACTGACCATTGGCCTCCTCCTCATCGGGGCCACCGCCGTCCTTGTGGCCCTTCCCGCTCCGAAGATCTGAACCATGCGCACCGCCCTTCGCGGCTTCGCCGCACTCCTGACTGTCACCATCCTGGCCGGCGCCGCCTGCAAGCCCGCCGCGCCGCGCGCCTTCAACCCCGAGGGGCTGGCCGGGCCCAAGATCGACCCGCCGGTCCCCAAGCCGGACTTCATCCTGACCGACACCGACGGCAAGCCGTTCAACTTCCGGAAGGAGACGGAAGGCAAGGTGGCGCTGCTCTTCTTCGGCTACACCCACTGCCCCGACATCTGCCCGGTGCACCTCGCCAACATCGCCGCGGTGCTCAAGAAGCTGTCGCCGGAGGTGAACAACGCGGTCCGCATGGTGTTCGTGACGACCGACCCCCGCCGCGACACCCCCGAGGTGATTCGCGCCTATCTCGACAAGTTCGATGCCCGGTTCATCGGGCTGCGGGGAGACTCGCTCGCGCTCCGGGGCGCCATGCGCCAGCTCCCGGTCGGCACCCCGATCTTCGAGGCGGGCGCCAACGACAGCACCTACACCATCGGCCATTCCGCCATGGTGCTCGCCTTCACCCGGGACAACCTCGCCCACGTGGTCTACCCCTTCGGGATCCGGCAGCAGGACTGGGCCCGCGACCTTCCCCTGCTGGCGGAGCAGTGATGCGACGCCCGCCCGCGGCGGCGCTCGCTTCCCTCGTGGCGGGGATGCTCCTGGCCTGTGGCAGCCCGCCCCCGCCGGCCGCCACAGGCGCGCTGGGCGAGCTCAGATTCAGCGAGGGCTTTGCCTACGAGCCGATCATCCAGGCGAGCGGTGCGGCCTACCTTCGGATCGAGAATCGCGGCGCCCTCCCCGACACCCTGCTCGAGGCGTCGAGCCCCGCCGCCCGCGGCGCGATGTTCCACGGCGGAGCCATGGCCCACCTGATGGCGCTGCCGATTCCCGCCGGGGGAGAGCTCCGGCTCGAGCCCGGGGGGACGCACATCATGTTCGAGGAGTTCAGCGCGATGCCCAGGGCCGGCGACTCGCTCGCCGTGACACTGCGCTTTGCCCGCGCCGGCAGTGCGACCCTTGCCCTGCCCGTTCGCCAGTACGGGAATCCGTGATGCGGCACTCGCCGCCGAGCCACCGAGCCGTCGAGCCGCGCCAATGAACTGGTGGTGCGCCGCGACCGGGGAGACCTGGAGCTGGGGCTGGAAGGCGTATCCCGGGGTGTGGCTCTTCATCGCCGCGCTGGGATACGGCTGGTACCGCGCGGTGCAGCAGGGCTCCGCACGTCCCTCACGCGTGCAGCGCGCGTGGTTCGGGGTCGGGCTGTTTCTCCTCTGGCTGGCCCTCGACTGGCCCATCGGGGCGTTGGGGGCCGGGTACCTCGCGAGCGTCCACACCGTGAGCTACATCCTGCTCTCGCTGGTGGCGCCTCCCTGCCTGATCCTCGGTGTTCCCACCGGCACGGTCCTCTCCGCGCTGGACCGCCCACTGCTGGGGAGGCTCATCCGGTTCGCGGCCCGGCCGGCATTCTCCCTCGCGGTCTACACGACCATCCTCTGCCTCACGCACGTCCCGTCCATCGTGGACGGCCTGATGGACTCCCAGGTCGGGGCCTTCCTGGTGGATGTCGCCTGGCTCGGCGCCGGACTCTGTCTCTGGTGGCCGGTCATGGCGCCGCAGCCGGAGGTCTCCACCCTGCGCCGGCCGCTCAAGATGGCGTACCTCTTTGCGTCCACCCTGCCAGCCATCGTCCCGTCGGCGTTCCTGACCTTCGCTGAGTATCCGCTCTACGCCACCTATGAGCTGGCGCCGCGGGTGTTCGCTATTCTGACCGCGCAGGAGGACCAGAAGGTGGCCGGCCTGCTGATGAAGGTCGTCGGCGACCTGCCGGTCTGGTTCGCATTCGGCGTGATCTTCTTCCGTTGGTCCCGCGCGTCCCAGGGCACTCCCCCTCCCGTGCATCCGGGCGAGATGAGGCGCGGCACTGCCTGATCGCTGCCTCGAGCGGCGCCGCGAGCATTCAAATCCGATAATTATCAGCCCAATTGACTACTGGAACACCATTCCCGGCAACAACTTACAAGTTGTTGCCGGTGAATGACTTGCGGGCACGCTCAATGACGGTTATGTATTAATGAACCATGAAAGCCATTCTCAAGTATGATCTGCGGCGCTGCGGCGGAGTCACCTCGCAGTGAGCGGCCGCAAACTGGTGCTGGTGCGGCATGGCCACGCGCAGCAGGCCGCCGGCACCTGCATCGGCTGGACCGATCTCCCGTTGAGCCGCTGGGGGAGCGACCGGATCGCGGCCCTGCTGGCCGAGTGGCACGGTGCCCCCGATGAGCTGCACACCAGCGATCTCCTCCGGGCGGGCGGGTCCGCGGCGATCCTCGCGAGTGGCTGGGGCCTGGTGCCCCGCGCCGATCGGCGGCTGCGGGAGATGCACTTCGGTTCCTGGGAGGGCCGGGCGTGGGACGCCGTCGAAGCGGACTGGGGAACCCGCTTCCCCGGCCAGAAGCCCGATTGGATCCACGAGCGGAATCCCGAGGGGGAATCCTTCGCGGATGTGCTGATTCGGGTCGCGGGCTGGAAGGCGGAGGTGCTGGATCCCGGCGTCACGAATCGCGTGGTGGTGGTCGGTCATGCTGGAAGCCTGCGGGCGCTGCTCTGCCTGCTGACCGGCACACCGGCGGAGCGGGCCTTCGAGTTCACGGTGGAGCTCGCCCGCGCGACGGTGCTGGAGACCACGGCATCGGGTTGGGTGGTCACCGCGGACCAGGTGAATGAGGTCCGGCTCTAGCCCTCTTCCCCCGGGACCTCGGGCCGGACCTCGGAGCGCCGCCAGCCGGGGACGAAGGGCCCGCTGAGTCCACCCGCGCGCCGCGCCAGGTCGAGGTGGGGCGCCGCGAGGTCCGCGAGCTGTTGCGCCAGCGCCATGTCCGTGCGGGAGAATGGCTCGGTGCCACGGGCGGTCATCGCCATGGCGCCGAACACCCGTCCCCCGGACCGGAGCGGCACCACGAGCACCGAGACCGGACCCGCCCCCTCATCATCGGTGGTCAGCAGGTAGGGCACTTCCCCGCGCACCACCTGGGACACCCCCGTCCCTTCGATCGGTTCCTGAGGCAGGTCGGCCAGCGGCGTCGCCGCCCCGGGCTTCACCACCGCCACCCGACGTTCATCCATGAGCCGCACCGCGAACTCCAGCGCCGTCACCGGCAGGAGCGCGCCCGCCAGCTGCACGAACTGCCGGCTCCCCTCGCCGAGGAACGGCACCCCCGCCAGCAGTTCGGCGACCCGCGACAGGTGCATCGGCACGTGGCGCAGCAGGTCGAACTGTGACTTGAGCACGCTGTACTGCCAGCCGAGGACCAGGCTGTCCACCCGCGCGGCAACCAGCGCCCCGACCCGGTCGAGGATGCCGAGGTCGGCCGGCTGGTAGAACTCGGGGCCGGCGCTCCCGATCAGCAGGTAGCCCACCGTGCGCTCCAGCACCCGGAGCCTCACCCCGATCAGCGAACGCGGTGGCGCCTCGGGGCCCCGGACCGTTACCAGCTCCGGCACCCGGGGCACGTAGGGCGCGGTGGTGTCGCCCACCAGCGCCGTGGCCTTCTCGCCGAAGAGGAGGGCCGGATTGAACTCCGCCGCGGGCCGCACCAGTCCCGGGTCCCCCCACAGGACCCCGTGCCCATGCAGCGCCAGGCGATAGAAGTTGGCCCCGTCGGAATCCGCGATCATCAGCTCGTAGGCGTCGTGCGGCAGCACCGGCTGCAGCGCGAACGACAGCGCCAGCATCAGGTCCCGCGGCGTCCCGGCCCCGCCGATCGCGTCGGAGAGCGACTCGAAGAGTTCCCCTTCGCGCGCCTGCTCCCGCACCCGCTCCTCGTCCGCCGGGGCGTGGTCCGCGGCCGGCGTCGCCGTCGGCGTCAGCGCCGGTTCCTCCGGCACCCCGCCCCGGGTGACCCGCGCCAGCATCGGCGCCATCACCTCCGAGGCGGCGTCGAACATCTCCCCCGCCCGGATGCCGTAGCAGTGCGGCACGAAGGATGCGAGCAGCACCAGCGCCACGTCCTCGCCGCCGAACCGGATGGGGCGGAGCAGCACCGAGCCGTATCCCGCCCGCCGGATCCGGTCCTCCAGCAGGTCCAGCAGGTGCTGGTTCACGATCGGGTCGGCGTGGGGCACATCGAGTTCGTCGGCGCTGATCGCCTCCGGCTCGATCAGGATCGGGGCGCCATCGGTGCCATAGATCCACAGGGCGAACAACTCCGCCGGCAGCTCCGGGCGCAACGCATCCTCCACCGCCTCATACCACGCCTTGAGCACGTCCATGTCCTGGAGGCGCGTCCGCGGGTGGAGGAGCGGGATGAGTTGCCGGAAGAGCTCGTGGCCGGAGTCCATGGGGTCCCTACCGGGCAGGGTCCGTGCCCGAGGCCATCCCCACGGGAATGCTGATACCCCGCCCCCCTACTTGCATACCCCTACCCCCTATTTTAGATTGGTGCTGTGATGGACCAGGGAATCAAAGCCAAATCGGAGCATAAACCAATGCAAGACATCACATTAACAATTTCAGGCATGTCCTGCGGCCACTGCCTGAACGCGGTCAACCGCGCCCTGGCTGGAGTGCCAGGGATCGAGGTCAAGTCGGTCCGGATCGGTCAGGCGGAGCTGCGGACCCCCGATGCCGCTACCACAGAGCGGGCCAAGGCCGCCATTGCCGCCGCGGGATACAAGGTGGAGGGCTGAAGCCATGACCGACACCCTCGCCCCAGCCCCGGCCGCCGATCCATCCACGGTGGAGTTCGCGGTGAGCGGGATGACCTGCGCGGCGTGCAGTGCCCGCATCCAGCGCCAGCTGGAGCAGGCCCCTGGTGTGGCCCGGGCGAGCGTGAATCTCATGACCAACGCCGCCACGGTGGCGTACGACCCGGCGCAGACCTCCCCCCACGATCTCGCCGGCGTCATCCGCGACGCCGGGTACGGCGCCGAGCTGCCGCCGCCCGGACAGAGTGTAGAGGAAGAGCTGGCGGCGGAAGAGGCCCGGTTCGACGCCGAACTGGGCGCCCTCCGCCGCAAGGTGGCGGTCATGCTCGGCGCGGCAGTCCTGGCCATGTTCCTCGCGGTGCCGCTCATGCTGGGCGGCGCCGCGGCCCACCTGGCTGACCCGTTCTCCCGCGCCATGCTGGCGGTGAACCACCTGCTGGCCGGCTGGATTCCCGGCTTGGCGTCGCTCAACCCGACGGCGATCCGCTGGGGGATGCTCCTCCTGGTCCCGCCGCTGGTGCTCTGGGGCGGGTGGCGCTTCTTCGCGGGCGCCTGGGCCGCGCTCCGCCATCGGGCCGCGGACATGAACACCCTCATCGCGCTGGGCAGCATCGCCGCCCTGCTGCTGAGTGCGGCGAACACCCTGGGCGCCCCCGGGGACGTGTACTACGAGGCGGTGCTCTGGATCGTGGGCTTCGTGCTGCTGGGGAACTACTTCGAGGCGCGCGCCAAGCACCGCACCGGGGCGGCCATTCGCTCGCTCGCGGGGTTGCGGCCCGACCGCGCCGCGGTGCTCCGGAATGGGGTGGAAGTCGAGATCGCGATCGCGGAGGTGCTTCCCGGCGACCTGCTCCTGGTGCGCCCCGGGCAGCGGATCCCGGTGGACGGTGCGGTGGTAGAGGGAGCCAGCGCGGTGGACGAGTCCATGCTGACCGGCGAGCCGATGCCGGTTTCCCGTGGCCCCGGCGACGCGGTGGTCGGCGGGACGCTCAACGGCGGGGGCGCCCTCACCATGCGCGCTCTCCGGGTGGGGCGGGACACGGTGCTCTCCCGGATCCTCCGCCTGGTCCGGGACGCCCAGGGACAGAAGCCCCCGATCCAGCGTCTGGCGGACCGGATCGCGGGGGTGTTCGTCCCCGTGGTGATCGGCATCGCGCTGCTCACCTTCGGCGCCTGGATGCTGGTCGGACCGGAGCCGCGCTTCATCAACGCGGTGGTCGCCGCGGTGTCGGTGCTGGTGATCGCCTGCCCCTGCGCGATGGGCCTCGCGGTCCCGACCGCGGTCATGGTGGCCACCGGGCGCGGCGCGGAACTGGGCGTCCTCATCAAGGGTGGCGAGGCGCTGGAGCGGGCGGCCAGCGTGGACACGGTGGTGCTGGACAAGACCGGCACCATCACCGAGGGCAAGCCCACCGTCGTCTCGATGGAGCCGGACGCCGACGACACCCTGCGCCTGGCCGCCTCACTGGAGCGGCTGAGCGAGCATCCGCTGGGCGAGGCGGTCGTCCGCGCGGCGGAAGCGCGCGGGCTCACCCTCGCCGACCCCTCCTTCTTCTACAGTGAGGCGGGGCAGGGCGTCCGGGGACGGGTGGATGGGCACGACGTCGCGGTGGGCAACCGCCGCATGCTGGCCGCGCTCGGCATCACCCCGCCCGCTGCGTCGACCGGGCGGGAGACCGAAGTCCACGTGGTGATCGATGGCGCCCTGACCGGGACCCTGCGGATCGCCGACCCGGTCAAGCCCACCAGCGCGGCGGCCATCGCCCGCCTGCGCGACCGGGGCATCGACGTGGTCATGCTCACCGGCGACCAGCCGGGCCCGGCGGCGATCGTGGGCCAGGAGGTCGGCGTGAGCCGCGTCGTCGCAGGCGTGCTGCCGGAAGGGAAGCTGGAGGAGATCCGGCGGTTGCAGGGGGCGGGGCACGTGGTGGCCATGGTGGGCGACGGCATCAACGACGCCCCGGCGCTCGCCGCCGCGGATGTCGGGGTGGCGATGGGCACCGGCACCGACGCGGCCATGGACGCCGGCCAGGTCACGCTGGTGAAGGGGGATCTGCGGGGCGTGGCCACGGCGTTCGGCCTGAGCCGGGCCACCCTGCGGATCATCCGCCAGAACCTGTTCTGGGCCTTCGCCTACAACGTGGTGGCCATCCCCATCGCCGCGGGCGCGCTCATCCCCTGGCTGGGCTGGCGCCTCAATCCGGCCGTCGCCGCGGCGGCGATGGCGTTCAGCAGCGTCAGCGTGGTGGCCAACAGCCTCCGCCTGCGCGTCGCGCGCGGGTAGGCGGCCGGCCGCCCCGCCGCCTGCGGCATTCACTCGAGGAGTCCTGCCATGACCGACGAAACCATTCCCTGCGGCTGCGCCGCCACCGGCGACCGCCACGCCGTGGCGGTGGACCCGGAGATCAAGGCCGGTGTGCTCACCCGGCTCCGCCGCATCGAGGGGCAGGTGCGCGGCCTGCAGAAGATGGTGGACGAGGAGCGCTACTGCACCGACGTGATCACCCAGGTCTCCTCGGTACAGGAGGCGCTGCGCGCCGTCAGCCGGTCGCTGCTCCGCAACCACCTGCAGCACTGCGCCTCCGCCGCCATCCGGGCGGATGACCCGGCGGCGGCAGAGGCGATGTACGACGAGCTGGTGGACCTGATGTTCCGCGGCGCGCGGTAGGGCGGCGGGCCCTTACCCTTTCGCGTCCTCCGCCCGGCGGTCGCGGAAGGCAAGCGCCGCGCGATACTCGGTGACCAGCCGCTCCATCATGGCGGCCCGGCGGGCGTACAGCCGCTTGAGCGGCCGGGGTGAATGCCGCGCCAGCGCGTAGGCGGTCAGGAGCGGCAGCGCCACCGAGTTGTCCAGGTAGACCACGACCGTCCCGGGCAGCTGGTCGGGGTCGATCTTTCCCCAGCTCACCGCCTCGTTGGGCGTGGCGCCCGAGAGCCCGCCGGTGTCCGGCCGCGCGTCGGTCATCTGCAGGAAGTAATCGTGCCCCCGCTCATCGATCCCGAGCACCTCCTGGATCTGGGGCTCGGTCTGCAGCAGGAAATTCTTGGGGCTGCCCCCGCCCACGATGAACGCGGCGCTCTTCCCGCCAGTGCGCTTGGCCTCCAGGACGATCGCGGCCGTTTCGTTCACATCCGCGCTCACGTCGAACCGCAGCTGGCTGCCGGCCAGGGCCTGCTCCGCCACGTTCATCCCGATGGAGCTGTCGCCGGGAGAGCTGGTGTAGATCGGCACCTCGAGCTCGTGCGCCATCGACAGCACCGAGCGCTTGGACAGCCCCAGCGCCTTCTCCCGCTCCCGCAGGTAGCCGCCCAGCAGGTAGTGGTACTCGGCGGTGCTCATCGGCCGCTGAAACTCCGGCCGGGCGGAAACTTCCCGCACGAAGGCATCGGTGGAGAGCAGCACCGAGTAGTCGAAGAAGATGTCGTAGATCCGCACCACGCCCTGCTCCCGCAGCTCCACGTCATCGGCGGTATGGCTCCCCTGGTGCAGCGCCAGCCCCAGGGCGAAGTGGGCGTCGTGGTAGAGATTGGCCCCGGTGGAGATGATCCAGTCCACGAAGCCCGCCTCCATGAGCGGGATGAGCGAGCTCATGCCGAGGCCCGCCGGCGTCATCGCGCCGGTGAGGCTCATCGCCACCGTGGATTCGGGCGCCAGCATCCGGTCGGTGAACAGCCGGCACCCCTCCCGCAGCCGCCCGGCGTTGTAGGCCAGGAAGGCGTTGTCCAGGAGGTCCGCCACGATCTCCTTGCCGGTGATCGCGTGGGGATCGATCCGGCGGCCACGGAGGTAGTTCGCGCTGGGTCGGGTCATCGGTAGTGGCTCTCGCCGTCGTTGGTGGCGCCGTTGGACTTGGCCTCCCGCACGATCCGCAGCACCTCCGCGGGATCGTCGGTGACATGGAACAGGTCGAGGTCGGCGAGGTCCACCTTTCCCTCCGCCGCGAGGGTACTCCGCAGCCATTCCACCAGGCCGCCCCAGTAGTCCTTGCCCACGAGCACCACCGGGAAGCTGCTCACCTTGCCGGTCTGGATCAGCGTCAGCGCCTCGAACAGCTCGTCCAGGGTGCCAAACCCCCCGGGAAAGACCACGAACGCCATCGAGTACTTGGCGAACATCATCTTCCGCACGAAGAAGAACCGGAAGAACATGCTGCGGCGGACGTACTGGTTGGTCCCCTGCTCGTGCGGCAGCTCGATGTTGCAGCCGATCGAGAGCCCGTCGCCCTCCACCGCTCCCTTGTTGCCTGCTTCCATGATGCCCGGGCCGCCGCCGGTGATGATCGGGAAGCCCGCTTCCGCCAGGAGGCGCGCCGTGTCCACCGCCAGCTGATAGTGCGGATCGTCGCTCCGGGTCCGGGCCGAGCCGAAGATCGCCACGGCGTCCTGGATATCCCCCAGCTTCTCGAAGCCTTCGACGAATTCTCCCATGATCCGGAGCACCCGCCAGGGATCGGTCTTGCGCAGGGCATCGGGGCGTTCCTGGATCGCCGCGCTTTCGAGCAGCTGCTCGTCCGCGGTCGGGCCGGGCTGCCGCGCGCTGTGCCGTATTTCCTTAGGTGCCACGAGCCAGACACTCCAGGCAGGCCCGGTGATCGCCGGGCAGGTTGTAGAAGTAGGGAGAGATCCGCACATGTCCGGGCCGCGCGTCCACGATGAATCCGCGCTCCGCCAGGCGGCGGACGTCCGCATGGGGATCCGCACGCGGGATCATGACGATCGCGCTCCGGTCCGCCGCCGCAAGTGCGACCCGCGGCCGGAGGTCGTGCTCCCGCGCCGCGTCGATCAGGTCCTCGGTGAGCGCCTGGGTGGCGGCGCGCACCGCGGGCAGGCCAATTTCCTCGAGAATCGAAAGCCCCGCCAGCTGGGCGTAGAGGCTCGCCACCGACGGCGTGCCCAGGTCGAACCGGCGCGCGTCGTCCGCCCGCTCCAACCGCCGTGGATCGAACCGGAACGGCTCGGCGTGGCCGAACCACCCCGCCACCGTGGGCGCGAGCCGGCGCACCAGCTCCGGCCGCACGGCGAGGAACGCAATGCCCGAGCCTCCCAGCAGCCACTTGAGCCCGCCGGCACAGTAGAAGTCCACGCCGAGCGCGCCCATGTCCACCGGCACCTGGCCCGCTCCCTGGTAGCCGTCCACCAGGAGCAGGGCGCCATTTGCGCGGCAGAGTGCGGCCAGCGCGGGCAGGTCCTGGATGGCGCCGCTGGTGAAGAACACGTGACTGGTGGCCACCAGCGCGGTGCGATGATCGATCGCGCCGGCGAACAGTTCCAGCGGAACCGTCACCCCGTCCGGGCTCTCCAGCACCACCAGCTCCACCCCCCGGGCCGCCTTGGCCAGCCACTGGTACGCCACCGTCGGGAAATCGAGACTGGTGGTGATCACCTTCGGCCGCTCGCGATAGTCAAGCGACTCCGCCACCACCGTGAGCGCCGAGGTGATCGAGGGGTGCAGCGAGACGTTCTCCGTATCCGCCCCGACCACCCGGCCGTACCCCGCCCGGAGCCGCTCGGCCGCGGGGAGCCAGGTGTCGTACCAGGCGGAGGCGCCCCGGCGTTCCCACTGGTCGAGGTACTCCCCCAGCGCCGCCCTGGTCCGCTGCGCCAACGCGCCGAGCGAACAGCTGTTGAGGTAGATCGCGTGCCGGAAGATGGGGAACTCGTCCCGGTAGCGCGCGAGGTTAGGCGCGGGAGGGGCGGCAGTCATGGAGGGGAGAATATACCTTGGTTATCTTGCCTCGCATGGCGGAACCCGTGACCATGGGTGGCCTGGTCTTCTCCCTTGCGGCGCGCGCGGCCCTCAACCCGCGCACGGCGCTCGACCTGCTCACCCTCACCTGGGCCTTCCGCCGGCGGGAATGGTGGCGGCAGCCGCCGTTCCTGCCGCTGCCGGATCGTGCCTATCTCGAGTGGCGCCTGCACACCGCCTACGGTGCGGAGCGCGCCCTCCCCCCGGTGGAGGATGTCCTCCGCTTTGCCCGCTGGCGCCGGAGACTCCTCAGTGCCTGAACCCAGAGTCGTGATCGTCGGAGGCGGATTCGCCGGCCTCTATTCCGCCCAGGGGCTGGCTGACGCCCCGGTCCGCATCACGCTGATTGACCGGGAGAACCACCACCTCTTCCAGCCGATGCTGTATCAGGTGGCCACGGCAGCGCTCTCCCCCAGCAACATCGCCTCTCCCATCCGGTCGGTCCTGAGCCGGCAGTCGAACGCCGAAGTGCTCATGGGGGAAGTCGCGCGAGTGCACCTGGAAGCGCGTTCAATCACCATGGCCGACGGTAGCAGCATAGGCTACGACTACTTGATCCTCGCCCCGGGCGCCCGGCACAGCTACTTCGGCCGGGATGAGTGGGAGCTGCTCGCGCCGGGGCTCAAGAGTCTGGAGGATGCGGAGGAGATCCGGCGACGGGTGCTGCTCAGTTTCGAGCGGGCGGAGCGGGAGACCGACCCAGTGAAGCGCCACGCCCACCTCACGTTCGTGGTCGTGGGTGGCGGCCCCACAGGGGTCGAGGTCGCCGGGGCCCTCGCTGAGATCCGGCGCCACGCGCTCCGCCGGGATTTCCGGCGGATCGACCCGCGGGACGCCACCGTGATGCTCCTCGAAGGCGGGCCACGCCTGTTGCCGAGCTATCCCCCGGAGCTCTCCGAGCGGGCCAAGACCGAACTGCGCCGGCTCGGCGTGGAGGTGCGGGAACAGACAATGGTCACCGAGATCCGGCCCGGCCTCATCCAGGCGAGCGGCTGGACCATTCCGACCCAGACCGTGGTGTGGGCCGCCGGGAACGTCGGCAGCCCGCTGCTCCAGACCCTCGGCACTCCGCTCGATCGCTCCGGCCGCGCCATCGTGGAGCCGGATTGTTCGGTCCCCGGGCATCCCGAGGTCTTCGTGCTGGGCGACGCCGCGGCCTTCAACGACAAGCACCTCGGGATGCTCCCGGGGATCTGCCCCGTCGCCATCCAGATGGGGCAGTACACCTCCCGCACCATCCGCGGGGATCTCGCCGGTCGGCCCCGGCGTCCGTTCAGCTACTGGGACAAGGGGCAGCTCGCCGTCATCGGCCGCGGGCACGCCGTGGCGGATATCTGGAAGTTGCACTTCGGCGGGTTCCTCGCCTGGCTGCTCTGGGTCTTCGTCCACATCTTCTTCCTCATCGGGTTCCGTAACCGCGTCCTGGTCATGCTCCAGTGGGCCTGGAGCTACTTCAACTGGGAGCGGGGAGCCCGCCTGATCACGTGGCCGTGGAGTGGACAGCCCGGAGAGCCGGCAGGCCGGCGGTCCGGGCCCTATGGTGGCATCACCGGCAAGACCGGCGAGCACCTGCTGCCGGGGCTCGTCGAGCGGGACGGGTCGGAGACCGGCGTGCCCGCCGCGTGAGGACCGGGCGGCCCGCGCTTCGGCTCTGCCTGCTCCTCGCCTGCCTTGCTGCTCCCCTCCCCGCCCAGGCCAAGCCCTTCAAGCGCGCCCTGGTCCTGACGGGCGGCGGTTTCAAGTTCCTCTATTTCGTCGGGATGTATGACGCGCTGGTGGACAGCGGGCAGCAGCCGGACCTGATCATCGCGACCTGCGGAGCGGCCGTGGCTGCGGCGCTGATCCAGGCCGAGCCGGATCGGAATCGCCGGCTGCAGTTGCTGCAGTCCCCCGAGCTGCTGCAGGCGGTGCGGTCCTTCCGCCTGGCCCGCGGTGGCGTCCGGGATCTGGAGCTGCTCATCCGGAAGGTGAGCCGCTACGACACCGGGTGGCGCACCGGCAGTGACGTCATCCCCGATCTCTTTTCACTCGCCCTCTATGACACCGATCCGGTTTCCCTGCCCGGGTGGGAACGGTCCTTCAGCGACCGGCCTGAGGGGGCGCCGCACCTGCTGATCGTCGGCGCGACCCTCGACGCGGATCCCTCCAAGGTCGAGACCTCCCGGAATGGCCGGCGCCTCTACCGGGAGCTGTACTTCACCGACCCCGATGTGGCCGCCCACCTGCAGGGCGTCCACTCCGCGATTGGTCTCCGGTACCCCGGGAGCGCCGTAAGCGTCGAGACAGTCACCCGGACCGACTTCTCCGTGGGCGACGCGGCGCTGGTGTCCATCCGTGACCCGTTCCTGTTCCGGCCGGTGCACCGGGACGGCGCTTATTTCATCGGTGGGAACGTCAACCTCTACCCGCTGGAGCTGGCCCGGCAGCTGGCGGATGAGGTGACGATGACCTTCAACACTGCCTTCAATGGGTTCGAGCGACTGGCGATCCGGGTGAGCCTGGGGTACGACATGAACCAGCGCCTCCGGGAGATCACCGCGAGCCCGGTGGACCGCTGGATTGACGCCACGCTCGCCGGGGTCAAGCAGTTCGCCATGGATCCGAGAATGGCGTATGGCTTTCCCCAGCTCTTCCGGCTGCAGCCCAACCTTCCGGTGGACGAGACCCTGCCACCGCACGCCGCTGGAGACTCTGGCTACCGGATTCCTGCCACCGCCGAGCTCACCCGGCGGGCGCTGGCCGCGTACGACTGGGGTTACACCCGGGGACTGGAGGCCGCGCGACTCGCCCCCGGCGGCGGCACCGATCATGTCCGGCGGAAGACCCCAAGAAACTTCGGCGGGCCCCCCGCACCCAAGCCATGACCCAGGAGGCCAGGGAGCCACTGCCGCCCAGTCTCGCAACCGACATCAAGGCCCTGGCTCGGCGACTCGGCTTCCTCGCCTGCGGTATCACGACGCTCGAGCCGCTCCCCCACGCTGAGGCCCTGGACCGCTGGCTGAAGGAGGGGCTGGGTGGGAACATGCGCTACCTGCACCGCCAGGCGAAGAAGCGAAAGCATCCGCAGCTGGCCAACCGTGATGCTCGGCGGGCAGTGGTTGTTCTTGACAACTACTACTATGCCGACGCTCCTGGGGACGAGCTGGCTTCGGGACAGCGTGGCGACAGTGTGGGGCCAAGTATCGCCAGGTACGCGCAGGGGGAGGACTATCACCGCGTGACCCTGCGGCGGCTGGACGCTTTGGCGGCTTTTCTGCGCCAGAATGGCGCGCAGGCGGCACGACCCTACGTGGACACCGGTCCGGTGGCGGAGCGAGAGCTGGCCCAGCGCGCCGGCCTGGGATGGATCGGCAAGAACACGATGCTCCTCCGCCCTGGGGTGGGCTCGTGGTTTTTCATCGGCGCCATCCTGACCGACCTGTTGCTCGAGCCGGACCAGCCCTTCGTCACCGATCACTGCGGCTCCTGCACCCGGTGCCTCGACGCCTGCCCCACGGCGGCGTTCGTGGAGCCCCGCGTGCTCGACGCCCGCCGCTGCATCTCGTATGTCACCATCGAACAGAAGGGCGGCATCGCGGATGAGATCGCGGCCGCGATGCAGGGCTGGGCCTTCGGCTGCGACATCTGCAATGAGGTCTGCCCCTGGAACGAGCGATTCGCCGCCCCGTCAGCGGTCCCGGAGTTCGCCCCGCGCGATGCCGTGGACCGGACGGATCCGGCGTTCTTCGACGCCATGGACGAGGCGGAGTTCACCCGTCGCTTCGGGGACACGCCGCTCGCGCGTCCCGGGCTCGAACGGATGCGCCGCAACTGGCGGGCGGCCTGGGGGAGCCTCGGCCAGCAGTGAGACCAGGGCGTCACGGGCCGGTCCTCTTCCGCACTCTTCGGCGGCCGTTACCTTCCGGCCCATGCCGACCCTGCATTCGATCGCCATCTTCGTCACCGACCTCGAGCGGGCCAAACGGTTCTACCGCGACGACCTGGAGCTGCCGCTCCTGCGGGAGGGCTCCTTCGGGGCCGAGTTCCTCGAGGGGCCCACGCATCTCGGCGTGCATCCCGCGGTCCATCCCGACGCGCGGGCGATGGTGGGCCGGCACACCGGCATCACCCTCCATGTCTCCGGCCTGCTCGGGTTCTGTGAGCGCCTGCACGAGCGCGGGGTCCGCTTCATCAATGAACCGACCCGCCAGACCTTTGGCGTCATGGCGATGATCGCGGACCCCGACGGCAACGTCTTCGCCCTCTGGGACGACCAGATCCCCGACGCCCACTGATGGCACGTCTCTACATCTCCATCGTATCGGTCTGGGTCTGGTTCGTGCTCGGCGCCTGCCTGCTGCTCTGGCTGCCGGTGCTGGCCGTCTTGCGAGTGGTCACCGCACCGTTCGACCGCGGGCGCTACTGGATCGGGCTCCTCTTCCGGCAGGTCGCGGTGGTCACCTCCACGCTCAATCCGCTCTGGCGCTTCCGGGTGACGGGGATCCTCCCGAAGAACCCGCGGCACCCGTACGTGGCCGTCTCCAACCATGAGTCGTTCGTGGACATCCTGCTGATGTCCCATCTCCCCTGGGAGATGAAATGGCTCTCCAAGGTGGAGATCCTGCGGATCCCGGTGCTGGGCTGGGACATGTGGCTGGCGGGCGACGTGCCGGTGCAGCGCGGGACCGCGAGGAGCGCGGTCAAGGCCATGCGGCGTTGCCGGGAGATCCTGCAGCAGGAGAAGGTCTCCGTGATGATCTTCCCCGAGGGTACCCGGTCCCCCACGGCAGACCTCCTGCCCTTCAAGGACGGAGCGTTCCGGCTTGCCATCGAGGCCGGGGTCCCCATCCTTCCCATGGTCGTCCACGGCACCGGTACCGCCCTCCCCAAGCATGGCTGGCGCTTTGGCCGCTCCAATGCCGAAGTCCGGGTCCTCGAGCCCATCGAGACGACCGGACTCGCCGTTGCCGACGTTCCCGCGCTCCGGGAACGGGTTCGCACCCTGATCGGCCAGGTCCGGGATGAGATGCGAAGCCACGATCCCACATAGATATGATAGTAGTTGTAGATACTACATCCTAGCACTATGGCCTGACCTCAGTCACCGCACGCGCAGGCTCAAGCCTCGCTGACGCGGCCCCCCCTCCGCTCGGTGCAACCGGGACCCGACGCCGGCGTCCACCCTGACGGCGCGATCGCGTATATTTTCCCTGATCGCCGCCGAGCCGCCGAGCCACGAAGGAGCGTGAAGATGTCGAAGCGAGAAGAGCAGAAGCTGGCCGCCCTGCTGAAGAAGCACGCTGGAAAGACCCAACCGACGAAGAAGAATCTCTCGACCCAGTACGACAGCACGCTGCGCATCCGCCCCGAGGATCAGGACGAGACCGCAAAGGACCTGTTCAAGGAGATGAAGCGGCGGGAGTTCTAGGAGCGCCCGAGGTCTCCCGGGGCCCGGGTCCTTCCCCAGGCCCCGGCGAGCACGAGCAGAGTCAGCAGGTACGGCAGCATCAGGAAGAGCTGGTACGGTACCCCCAGCAGGAAGCTCTGAAAGAGGAACTGCAGCGCCATCGCGGCGCCGAAGAAGAGCGCCGCCAGCGCCACCCGGACTGGGTGCCACCCCCCCAGCACCACGATCGCGATGGCGATGAATCCCCGCCCCGCGGTCATCTTCTCCGCGAAGGTCCCCACCTGCGCCAGGACCAGGCTCGCCCCCGCGAGCCCGGCCAACGCGCCGCCGATCAGCACCGCCATCATCCGCACCCGCGCCACCGCGACGCCGGATGCACGTGCGTGCTCCGCCGCTTCTCCAGCCGCCCGGAGCCCCAGCCCCCAGGATGTCCGGTAAAGCAGCCACCAGCAGCAGGCCACGAGCAGGTAGGCCGTGTAGGTGAGTGCACTCTGGGCAAAGAGTGCCTCGCCGAGCACGGGAATGCGTGAGAGCCCCGGCACGGGCAATACGCCGAGTGTCGGCAGCGAGAGGCCCACTCCCTCCGCGCCGTACGCCTCACGGTAGATGGCGCCCGTCAGCCCGACGGCCGCGAGCGTGACGGCGGTGCCGGTGATGATCTGGTTGGCACGGAATCGGACCGCCACCACGGCGAACAGGAGGCTGGTGCACAATCCCGCCGCGGTCGCGGCGGCCACGCCCAGGAGCGGTCCTCCGGCCGTCGCGCCCAGCGCCGCGCCCAGGGCGCCGGCCAGCATCGCCCCCTCGATGCCGAGGTTGATCACTCCGGCCCGCTCGGCGATCGTCTCCCCCAGCGCCGCGAGCAGCAACGGGGTCGCGACCCGGACCGCGGCGGTGAGAAAGGTCTCGAGGAGGTCCATGCCGGGCTACCGGCTGGCCGGGTCCGGCGCCGCGGCGCCGGCCCTCCGCGTGGCCGGGTCCGCGAGGACGATCGTCAGGATCACCACCGCCTCCACGACATAGACCGCCACGGCGGGGACACCGGCGTCCCGCTGCATCGCGCCGGCGCCCGCCTCGAGGCCGGCGAACAGCAGGCCGGTGGCGACGATCCCCAGCGGGTGGAGCCGCGCGAGGAGCGCCACCGCGATGCCGGTGAAGCCGAATCCGGGGGAGAGACCCTGGAACAGGGCGAACGTCGTCCCGGACACTTCGCTGGCGCCGGCCAGCCCGGCGAACGCCCCCGAGATCAGCAGCGCGGCCGCGAAGAATCGCTCCGGCCGCACCCCGCCCATCACCCGCGCGGCCACGGGGTTGAGTCCGACGGCACGGAGCTGGAACCCGGCGAGGGTGCGGCGGCCGAAGAGCCACAGCGCGAGCGCGAGGCACAGCGCCACTGCCAGCCCGAGGTGCAGCCGGGAGCCGGGGATCTGCGGCAGGCGGGCGGCCAGTGGCAGGGGATCGCTCTGTGGGTAGATGTGCTTTGATTCCTGCAGCGGGCCAAGCACCATCCAGCTCACCAGCGCCTCGGCAACGAAGTTGAGCAGCAGGGTGCTGATGACCTCGAGCACGCCGAACCGGACCCGGAGCAGGGCGGGGACCGCGGCCCAGACCAGCCCGGCGGCGAACCCGGCCAGCAGGACGGTAGGCACCGCGACCAGGCGCGGCCACGTCCCCAGCGCCAGTCCGACCCAGGTTGCCATGATGGCGCCGGCGTAGAACTGCCCCTCCGCTCCGATGTTGAATGCGCCGGCGCGGAAGGCAAGCCCGATCCCCAGCCCGATCAGGATCAATGGAATCGCCCGCGGCAGCAGGGCCGACAGCACCGCGTCCGGTGACCCCAGGGCCCCGCGCCAGAGCGCGGCGAGTGCGGGGAGCGGTGGATACCCGGAAGTCGCCAGCCCAAGCACCAGGACCGCCAGTCCGATTCCGACCGCCAGCAGTGGCGTGCGCAGCGCCCCGATGAGCGGCCACACCCTCGGGTCTCGGGGCATCAGCCGGCGGCCGCCTGCGCCCCGGTGCCGAGCATGGCACGTCCGATCTGGCCCCGGCCCGCGCCCTCGGGCATCGGAATCAGCTCTCCCGCGGCCAGGACCAGGATCCGGTCGGCGACATCGAGGAGATCATCGAGATCGGGGAGGTGCACCAGGACCGCCGCTCCTTCCGCGGCCGCGCGCCGCAGCCGGTCGTAGACCTCCGCCGTCGCGCGCAGGTCGAGCCCCCGCACCGGGTTTTCCGCCAGCAGCACCCGCGGCCGGCGTTCCATCGCGCTGGCGATGATCTGCCGCTGCTGGTTGCCGCCGCTCAGCAGTGCGGCCGCGACGTCGGGGCCTGGAGCCCGGATGTCAAACCGCTCGAGCAGCTCGACCGCGCGGCGCCGCGCCGCCGGCCAGTCGAGCCACCCGTGTCGCACCCAGGGGGCGGCGCGTCCCTGGCTCAGCACCAGGTTCTCCGTCAGCGAGAGCTCCCCGACCTGGCCCTCGCTGGTGCGGTCCTCGGGGATGAAGCTGACGGGACTGGTGACCTGGATCGTGCCCCGGGCCGGCGGGACCAATCCGGCGAGCGCCCGGAGCAGCTCCCGCTGGCCGTTGCCCTCGACCGCCGCGAGCCCGACCACCTCGCCGGCGCGAATCTGAAAGGTGGCGTTCCGGATCCCGGTGCCGCCGCCGGCCGCACCCGGGATCACAAGATCGGCGGCGCTGATCACGAGGTCGCCCGTGGCCGCCCGGGTCCTGGTCGCGGCACGCGCGGGTGCACTCCCCAGCATCGCCGTGGCCAGCGTGTCCGCGTTCTCGGCGTCGGCGGCCCCCGTCCGAACGACCTCCCCCGCCCGCAGCACCGTGATCCGGTCGGCAACGGCGAGGGCCTCCCGCAGCTTGTGCGTGATCAGGATCGTCGCCACCCCACTGTCCCGGAGGCGCTGGACCAGGCCCAGGAAGGTGTCCGCTTCCGAGGGGGGCAGGACCGAGGTCGGCTCATCCAGCAGGAGAATCCGGGCGTTTCCCGCCAGCGCCTTGAGCACCTCGAGTCGCTGCCGGAGGCCGGCGGAGAGTCCCCCCGCGAGCGCGTCAGGGTCGAGTGGAAGCCCCGCCTCTTCCGCCAGCCGGCGCACCCGGTCGCGCAGCCCGCGTCCGCCCGGTGGCCATCCGGCCGCGAGCGCGATGTTCTCCGCTACGGTGAAGACGGGGATGTCCATGAAGTGCTGGTGGACCATGCCAATGCCGAGCCGCCGCGCCGCGAGCGGAGTCCGGATGGCCGCTTCGGTGCCATCTACCAGGACGCGGCCACCATCCGGCTGCACCAGGCCGAAGGCGACCTTCATGAGCGTGGACTTGCCCGCGCCATTCTCGCCCAGGAGGGCGTGAATCTCCCCCCTGGCCAGGGAGAAGTCCACGCCCTTGAGCGCCTCCGTGCTGCCGTAGCGCTTCCGGATGGCGATGAGGGTGAGGAGCGCAGCGGGCATCAGGAACCTGGGCGCCTCAACTGGCGGGCACGGAGGAAGGCGCGGCGCTCCGCATCACATGCCGGTGGGATGATCGTGGAACTCCCAGGGAAGCCCGAACCGGGTCGCGAGGTGTTCGGCAAGGAGCCGAACGCCAATGGTCTCGGTGGCGTAGTGCCCGGCGTACAGGACGTTGACGCCGAACTCCATCGCATCGAAGAACGTGTGCGCGGCGCCTTCACCGGTGATGAAGGTGTCGCACCCCGCCTCCCGGGCCTGCAGGATGGCGCTCCCCGCCCCGCCGGTGATCACACCGATCGTCGAGACCGTCGCTGGTCCGCCTGGAATCAGACGCACCTCCGGAGTCTCGATTCCCAGGACCGTGGCCAGCCGTGCCGCGAGCGCGCGACGATCGCGCAGCGGTGCCGGCGCCCGCCCAGCGACCCCGATCAGCGCTCCCTTGTGCTGGCCGAAGGGCCGCGGCTCCTCGAGTGCCAGCAGACGCGCCAACCCGGCGTTGTTTCCCACGTCGGGATGCAGGTCGAGGGGAATGTGCGCCGCGTAGAGTCCAGCGTCGCGCTCCAGCAGGGCCCGCAGCCGGCGGTAGCGCCGGCCGGTCACCGGCTGGGCCCCATCCCAGAACAGGCCGTGATGGACGAGGAGCAGTGGGGGCGCGGCATTCGATGGGACGGGCGCACCCAGTCCCTCGATGGTCGCGAGGGAGGCATCCACCGCCGCCACCAGTCGGCCGACGACGCCACGATTCTCCACCTGCAGCCCGTTGTGGGCATTCCCGTCATCGGGGACGTCCCGGATGCGCAGGTACTGATCCAGGTAGGCAACGATGTCGGCGAGGGGGACGGAAGCCGCGCTCACTGGGCCGGGCGAGCCGCGGTGGCGCCGGTATCGGCGGCGATGATGGAATCGCGCGCGGCGTTGACCGCCGCCTGCAGGGGCACGGGTACACTGGACAGGAGTGCGGGGTTCGGGTCGTAGCGGATGACGCCGCTCTTGAGCCCGAACGACTCCACCTTCGGCACGAATCCTCCCGCCTTCGCTTCCCGGGCCACGGTCAGGAACGCACGGGGCAGGTCGATCACGGCGGAACCGAGCACCCGTTCGGGCGCCAGCGAGCTCTGGTCGAGGTTGGCGCCGAAGATATACGCCGATGGCGATTCCTTCACCGCCTGGAAGGTGCCGAGCGCCGCCTGATCCGCGTTGTGGTGGAACATGTCGGCGCCGGCCTGTAGCAGCGCCAGCGCCGCCTCACGCCCGGCCGCCACGTCGTCAAAGGTGTTGAGATAGGTGGAACGGGGCACGATGGCGGGGTTCATGCGGCGTGCGCCGGCCACCCAGGCGTCTTCCGCCAGCTTGATCGGCGGTAACTCGATGCCACCAACGAATGCGATGGTCCCGGTCCGGGACATTCCCCCGGCAACCATGCCGGCCAGGTAGCTGGCCTCGTGCAGGCGGAAGATGAGGGGGGAGACGTTCTGGGCGACCCGCTCCCCAGAGGTTACCACAAAGATCGTGGCGGGGAACTGCTGGGAGACCCGTTCCGCCGAGCCTTGGAACTCGAACCCGTGGCCGAAGACCAGGCTGTAACCCTGGGCGGCGTAGGTACGAAGCGCCTCCTCCTGTTCCGCCGGAGTCCGGGCCTCCACGTGGCTGACGGCAATGCCGAGGGAGTCCCGGATCTGCTGCAGGCCGGCGTAGGCGCCGGAATTCCACGCCGCATCCGCGACCGAGCCCGGCGTGACCAGCCCGACGCGGAACTCGCCTTTGGGGTTGTCCTTTGTGCAACTACTAAGTAGCAGGGCGGCACAACTGGCCGCCATGAGGAGGCGCATCATGTGATCACTTTGGCGACACTGACGGAGCACATGATCTCTCGAATCGGCGCGAAGCTCGCTGCTTTCCACAACTTTCGCACACTTATCAACGAATGTGGGAAGCCGCAGGTCGTTATTTCACTAAACTTTGGACATCTGGCCCAGTTGATCCTGCCCCGAAAATTGACCCCGCTCCCCCGGGCCGAGTTCCATGGTGATCTGCCCGTTGACCCGACCGCCGTCGGCAATGTGCAGCCGCTGGGTACGGATGTCGCCGGCAACCAGGGCGCCGGCCTGAATCTCGACCCGCTCCCCGGCATGGATCCCCCCGTGGATCTCACCGCCCGCAACCACCTCGGCGGCGAAGATGTCCCCGCGGATCAGGGCCCCGGCCGCGATCAAAAGCTGGGTGCCAGCCCGGACGGTGCCCTCCACTGTACCCTCGACCTTAACCACCCCTTCGCTCGAGATGTCGCCGGCGACCGTGGTGCCCACGGCGATGATGGTGAGTCCGGCGGCCTCGCCGGGGCGGCTGGAACCCTGGGGACGGGAGAAGATCGCCATCAGCTTTGCTCCTTGACGAGAGTCCGGGGGTCTATCGGTTCCCCCGCGCGTCTGATTTCAAAATGCAGGTGAGGGGCGCTGGAGCGCCCGGTGTTACCAGAAAGCCCGATCACTTCCCGCGCCCCGATGCGTTGCCCCGGGGCCACGGTGATTCGGCTCAGGTGTCCGTACATGCTCTGGTACCCGCCGGGGTGCTCAAGCAGGACGAACCGGCCGTACTCCGCCTCTTCCCCCGCCTGGAGCACCGTACCACCACCGGAGGCGCGCACCGGGCTGCCGATCGGTACGGCGATGTCGAGCCCCGGGTGCGCCTCACCCCGAGAATCGCCATCGCCGCCAGCCGCCGCCTGGCCGCGCGTCACATACCCGGGGTCGGTGAGCGGCCACTGGTTTGGTTCGGTCGGTCCGCTGACGCTGGTGACGCGGCTCCCCGGGGACCTGGCCTGGATGGCGGGCGCCACGGGAAGCTCGGCGGCGAACCGGACCGGGTCGGGCACCATGTCGGCGCCGAGCAGCTCGCGGATCCGGTCGTACCGGCGTTCGGCGCTGTCCAGCGCCGCGACCAGTTCGCCGATCTTCCGGTTCTCGCGTTCGAGCCGCTCCACTTCCCGTTCGAGTCCCGGCACCCGTGCGGCGGCGGCGAGGACCGGCAGGTAGGTCGCGACCGCGAGCAGGACCGCCAGGCCGGCGGTGATCGCGAGGCCGATGCCGACCCGCGCCAGCCACTGCGGTGTCCGGAAGGTACGGGAGGCGACCTCGCCATCCGACTGGATGACGACCCTCACGTACCGGCGGGTCCGGCTCATCCGCCGTAGGGCTCGCCGAGGATCAGCTCGAGCACGCGGGCGAGGTCATCCTCGTTGTAGTAGCTGACGGCGATGGTGCCTCGGCCGCGTCGACGGGCGGTGACCCGCACGTCCGTCCCCAGTCGCTTGCGAAGCGCCTCCTCCACCCGTCGGTGCGCTGGCGCCAGCTCGCGCACCGGCTCCTTGCGGGCGACCGCCGGCCGGCTGCCCCGGACCTTTGCCTCGAGATCCCGCACCGACCACCCCTGGTCCGCCGCGAGCTGGGCCAGCCGGGTGACCTGGCCCCGGTCCGAGAGCGCGAGCAGGGCGCGCGCATGACCCTCGCTGAGGCGACCGCGGTCCACCATCTCGGTGACGTCCGGCGGCAGCTTGAGCAGGCGAATGGCGTTCGCGACGGTGGACCGGTCGCGCCCCACCAGCCGGGCCACGTCGGCCTGGGTCAGCTGGAACTCCTCGATGAGGCGCTGGTAGCTGGTCGCCTCTTCGATGGCGGAGAGGTTGTCGCGCTGGAGATTCTCGACCAGGGCGAGCGTGAGCAGGGTCCGGTCATCCGCCTCCTTGATGACCGCGGCGATCCTCTGCCACCCGAGCTTCTGCGCGGCGCGCCAGCGGCGCTCGCCGGCAATCAGCTGGTACCCATCCAGGTGCTTCCGGACCACGATCGGCTGCAGCAGCCCCGCCGTCTCGAGCGAGGCGACCAGCTCCGAGAACTGCGGCTCATCGAGCCGGGCGCGCGGCTGGTAGGGATTGGGCCGGATACTCTGCACCGGCAGCTCCAGCAGCGCGCCACTCGACTCCGCATCCTGGCGCGAGATCGGACCGAGCAGGGCCTCGAGCCCGCGGCCGAGGCGCTTGGTCTCGCTCATGCGTCGGCCTCCCCCATCTCAGCGGGTGTACCGGTGAGGGCGCGATCCCCGCGCACGGGCGCGGCGGCCGGACCGTCGGCACGACGGATCAGCTCCTGCGCCACCGCGAGGTAGCTCTTCGCGCCGATGGACTGGATGTCGTACAGGAGGATCGGCTTCCCATAGCTCGGCGCCTCGGCGAGGCGCACGTTGCGGGGAATGACCGTCGAGAACATCCGGGCGCCGAAGTATTCCTTGGCGTCGGCGGCCACCTGACGACAGAGATTCACCCGGCTGTCGTACATGGTGAGGAGTACGCCGTCGATCGCGAGGCCGCTATTGAAGTTCTGCTGCACCAGCTTGATGGTGTTGAGCAGCTGGGAGATGCCCTCGAGGGCGTAGTACTCGCACTGGATCGGGATGATCACGCCATCCGCGGCGGCGAGGACGTTCAGCGTGATGAGGCCCAGCGACGGGGGACAGTCGATGAGAATGAATTCGTAGGAGTCGCGCGCGCCCTCGAGCGCGCGCCGCATCACGCTCTCGCGTCCGTTGCGCTCCACCAGCTCCAGCTCCGCCCCGACCAGGTCCTGCGTCGCGGGGAGGATGTCGAGATAGGGCAGGGCGGTGTCGTTGAGCACCACGTCGGCAAGGGGGCGCCCCTCGATCAACACGTCGTAGAGAGCGTACCGCAGCTGGTCACGCCGGACCCCCACCCCGCTTGTGGCATTCCCCTGCGGGTCCGCATCCACCAGGAGCGTCTTCCGCTCTGCAATGGCCAGGGACGCGGCGAGGTTCACGGCCGTCGTGGTCTTGCCGACGCCGCCCTTCTGGTTTGCAATGGCGATGATTCTTGCCATCTCAACTCTTTATTTTACAAGTAGATACGACTGAACACATTGGCAAGAAATGCGTCCCGCCACACGGTGGCGATGGATGAGCGAATATAGTGGGAAGTGGTTGGCTGCGAAATGCTGAGTTTGGGCTGGAACGGCGGGTGAGCGCCATGTTTCACGTGAAACATGGCTCCTTGGTGGTGGCGGAGCGTTTCACGTGCAACACCTTAGCTCGGGGCCAGGCAGTGCTCCAGGTTCCGGCGCCACTTGGTGACTTCGATGACCAGGTTCTGAATGTCCGCGGGAGAGATGCCTGGGACCCTGCCTGCGGCTCCGAGGGTGCCCGGTGGGTTCGCCGCCAGCTTTTGCCGAGCTTCCATGGAAAGAGTGTGGAAGGTGGCGTAGGGGAGCTGCGGATCCAGCACGAAGTCTTCCAGCGTCGCGAGCCGCCCAGCTGCGGCCCGCTCGCGGTCCAAGTATCCCTCGTACTTGAGCTCGATATCGGCCCACTCTGCGCATTCCTCCGGGCCCGACCAGCCGCTGGCTTGGAGCAGCCTCGCCAAGGAGACGCCAGACCGCCGAGCCAGTTCACTGATGCGGGTAGGGTGGGTAAGACCGCGACCTGCGGCGGCTTCAAGGATGGGATTCGCGGCGATGGGCGCGATGGTGACCGATCCAGCCAGCTCCAGCACAGCCTCCTCGCTTCGCAGCCGTCCACTCGCAGCGGTCAACTCTTCACCGCCCAGGAGGCCCGCCGCCTCCGCCAACGGGAGGAGGCGGCGCAAGGCATTGTCCTGCCTGAGGAGAAGGCGGTATTCCGCCCGGGAGGTGAACAGGCGGTAGGGCTCATCGACCCCACGAGTCACCAGATCGTCGATCAGGACGCCGATCATCGCCTGATCACGCCGGAGGACGACGGGCTCGAGGTCACGGGTAGCGCGAGCGGCGTTGAGCCCCGCCATCAGTCCCTGCCCTGCGGCCTCCTCATAGCCGGTGGTTCCGTTCACCTGCCCGGCGAAATACAGCCCGCGGATCGCCCGTGACTCGAGGGAGTGGTGGAGTTGCGTGGGCGGGAGGTAGTCGTACTCGATCGCGTAGCCTGGCCGGGTGATCCGAGCCGACTCCAGCCCGGGCACCGCGTGGACCATCCGTTCCTGAACCGGGAGGGGCAGCGAGGTGGACAGCCCATTCACGTACAGCTCGCTCGTCTCGAGCCCCTCGGGCTCGAGGAAGAGCTGGTGCCGCTCGGCGTCCCGGAACTTCACGATCTTGTCCTCGATAGAGGGGCAGTAGCGAGGACCACGACCACTGATCTCTCCCCCGTAGAGCGCAGACTCGCCGAGACTCGCGGCTACAACGGCCTTCACCGCCCCTTCCGCCCACGCCAGAAAGCAGGGCAGCTGGGGCAGCGGCGCCGACCGCTCATGATGCGAGAACCGATAGCCACCGGGATCCCCGTCCTGGCGCGGGAAGCGGCTCAGGTCCACGCTCCTCCCATCAATCCTCGGTGGCGTACCGGTCTTGAAGCGTTCTATTGTAAGTCCATGATCTGCAATTGTTTGGGAGAGCTCAGTAGATGGTGGATCCCCGGCCCGCCCGGCACCGATGCCGGCATCGAGGCCCAAGTGGATCCTGCCCCGCAGGAAAGTCCCCGCAGTCACCACAATGGCCCGTGCGGCGAAGGCGTGGCCTTCACGGGTGCGCACCCCGGTGATCGCGCCGGCGTCGAGCAGCAACTCGACCGCAGTCCCCTGCGCGAAGGAGAGCCGATCCTCTCGCTCCAGCAGGTGCCGCACGGCACGCCGGTAGAGCCCGCGATCGCACTGCGCGCGTGGCGACCATACAGCGGGGCCTTTGGACCGATTGAGCATCCGGAACTGAATCATGGCCCGATCGGTGGCCCGTCCCATGATGCCGCCGAGGGCATCGACCTCCCGCACCACGGTCCCCTTGGCGATCCCGCCAATGGCGGGATTGCAGGACATCTGGCCGATGGTCTCGAGGTTCTGGGTCAGGAGCAGCGTGCGGACACCGGTGGCGGCCGCGGCGCGAGCGGCCTCCGCCCCGGCGTGCCCCCCGCCGATCACGATCACGTCATACTGGTCCATGCAGGCGAAGCTACAGGAGGGGGCGAATGAGGGGGAGGGGCAGGTGGTTGTGGTGAACAGAAGACGGGAGACGGGAGACGGGAGACCGGCCTCACCTCCGGCCTCCCGTTTCCCGTCCTCTGGCTACTCCTGCCGCTGGACGCCTACGCCGTCCGCATCCAGCGCCACAGCTCCTTCATGCTGGGCTTCTTGCCGTAGGAGAGGATGCCCACCCGATAGATCCGGGCCGCGATCCAGACCACGCCGATGATCCCGACCACCATCGCCACGACCGAGAGCAGGACCTCGGCCAGGGGCAGCGGCGAGATAGCGTAGCGGACCGGCACCACGATCGGCGCGAACAGGGGGATCAGGCTGAACACCTTGGCGAGGCTGCTCGAGGGGTCGTTCATCAGGGCGAAGACCGCGACCATGGCGATGCCGATGCACATCGTCACGGGGGTGTTGGCCTGCTGCGCCTCCTGCTGGGTGTTGCACATGGCGCCGATCGCCGCGTACAGCCCCGCGTAGAGGAAGAACCCGAGCAGGAAGAAGACCAGGATCACGGCGACCAGCTCGGGAGAGATCACCGGCACCGAGAAGGAGGCCGCCGTGCCGTCCGCGGCGACCCCTGCCTCCCCGGAGCCCGTGCCGCCCGAGGCAAGGGTGGCGGTGATGTAGAAGCCCGTGACCCCCCAGATCCCCAGCTGCACCAGGCCACTCGCGCCGACTCCGATGACCTTCCCCATCAGGAGCTGGAAGGGCGACATACTCGAGACCAGCACCTCGACGATCCGGTTGCTCTTCTCCTCGATCACCGCGCTCATCACCTGGATGCCATAGAGCAGGAGGACCATATACATCAGCAGGTTCACGATATAGGCCAGCCAGAAGGTCTGCTCCCCGCTCTGGCCGGTCGCCTTGCCGTTGGTCACCTTGGTGCTGTTGAGATCCAGCCGCACGTTGGCTGCGGCGATGATGGCGGCGTCCGCCTGCTTCCGCTGCAGCCGCTCCTCCCGCAGCGCCGGGCCGATCAGCCGCTCGAGGGCTCCCATGTCCCGGAAGCTCCCCGCGTTGTCCCCCAGGTAGGTGATCCGTCCGCCTTCCACCGCCTCCTCGGTCAGGAGCAGCACGCCGTCGGCGGCGCCCGCCGGCCCTTCCTGCAGCCCGATCGTGGCCACGACCGAGTCCCGCAGCTGCTCCAGCCGCCCCTCAGCCGGCAGCCGCACCACCAGGAAGCGCGGCTTGCGCCCCTCCCCCTCCCCGATCGAGTCGGCCCCGAGCCGGCTGGCAACCACCTGCCCGATGGGCCCGCTCGCGGCATCGAGGACCACGATGGTCTTGCTGCCGGTGTCCCGTTTGGCTAGAAGCGCCGGCAGGTAGCCGAAAGCTCCCACCAGAAGCGGGACCAGGAACGTGCCAATCAGGAAGGACTTGGTCCGCACCCGCTCGATGAACTCCCGCCGGATGACCGCGAAAACCTTGTTCACCTAGGCCTCCTGCCGGGCGGCGGGGTGGGCGGCGTCGGCGCCCACCCGGGCAATGAAGATGGACTGCAGGGAGGGCTCTACCACCTCGAACCGGGAGAGCCCGACGTCCACGGCCAGCAGCGCCTTGAGCAGCGCCTCCGGATCGGCGCCGGCGGCGAGCTGCACCTCGGCGCTGGCGCCATAGTCGTCCACCCGGGCCACGAGGGCGCGATCGGCGAGGGGGCCGGCGGCGGCGGCGGCGTTCCGGGTGAAGGTGAGCGCCACGTGGCTCTTCCCGAACTGGCCCTTCACCTCCGCCAGGTTGCCATCCAGGACCTTCTCCCCGCGCGCGATGATCGCGATCCGGCTGCACATCTTCTCGGCGTGCTCCATGATGTGGGTGGAGAAGAGCACGGTGCGCCCGCTCCGGGCGACGTCCACCACGACATCCCGCATGACCTGGCTGTTCACCGGGTCGAGCCCGCTGAAGGGCTCGTCCAGGATGACCAGTTCCGGGTCGTGCTGCAGGGCGCCGGCGAACTGGACCTTCTGCTGCATGCCCTTGGAGAGGTCCGAGACCTTCCGCATGGTCCAGTCCTCGAGGCCCAGGCGTTCGAGCCACACCTTGGCGCGCTTCCGGGCGTCCCACCGGCTCATCCCCTTGGCCTCACCAAGGAAGGCGAGCTGGTCCAGGACCCGCATCTTGGGGTAGAGCCCCCGCTCTTCCGGGAGGTAGCCGATCCGGGCGGAGAGCTCCCGGCCGCTGCCTGCGCCGCCGAACAGGACCACCCGCCCCTCGTCGGGGATGATGATGCTGAGCAGCATCCGGATAGTCGTGGTCTTCCCCGCCCCGTTGGGGCCCAGGAGCCCGAAGATCCCGCCCGCCGGCACCTCGAGGGAGAGGGCGCTCACCGCGGTGTGACCGGCGTACCGCTTGGTCACCCCCTGCACCGAAATCACGCTGCTGGCCATGGCATTCCTGGGGTTGGAGTTCCGGGGGGCCACCTACGCCCGGGGTCCCGCGGGTGTTTCGGGCGGGATCGGTGGGGCCGGCGAGAAGATCTCCTCCGGGGGCCCTCCGGACAACCTCGGGGGACCCGCGGCAGGGGGAGGCTCTTGCCCTCCGGCGGCTCTTTGTCGAAAATGGGGTCGGTCACGACCCTCACCCCCGCCCAATCGCCGATGCCCTACAAGATCATCGTGAACCGAGAGCTGTGCGCGAGCAACGCCGAGTGCGTGTCACTGGCGCCGGAGGTATTCGGGCTGGATGACGAGGAGTTGTGCATCGTGCTGGACCCGGAGGGCGCGAAGGACAAGCGGATCCTGCTTGCCGCCCGCGGCTGCCCGGTGGATGCGATCACGCTGATTGCCGATCACGGCGAGCAGGTCTGGCCGTAGGCGCGCGCGGCCGCGCGCGCCGGCGGCCGGTTACTGCGACAATCCCATCTCCCATTCCACCAGCCGGGAGATCCGCTGCACCTGGGCGGTGGGAATCACCAGGTGCTTGTGGGTGGCGCGCACGCCGAACTTGAGGGTCTTCCGCAGGAACTCTTCCCGGGTGACGCCGCCGCCCGCCGGCTGATGTTCCGCCACATCGTGCAGCAGGATCCCCGCCGGGGTCTCCTCGTGGTACCGCCCGACATACAGCCCCTCACCCGCCAGCTCCAGCACGACGGTGACCCCGTGGAGTTCGGCGTGCCCGGGATGGAAGACGTGCCCCGACATCAGACGGCGGTCGTGGCGCAGTACTTGTCGAAGGCGGCGGTGAGCCCCTTGGCGATGTCCTGCGGGCTGTGGCCCTCGATCATGTGCCGGTGGACGAAGTGCACGACTTCGCCGTCGCGGAACAGCGCCATCGAGGGGCTGCTGGGCGCGTAGTCGGCGAAGAACTGCCGGGCCCGGGCCGTGGCGTCGGTATCCTGGCCGGCGAAGACGGTGACCACCTGCTGCGGCCGGGTCGGGTGGGTGAGGGCCAGCGCCAAGGCGGGCCGCGCCGCGCCCGCGGCACAGCCGCAGACGGAATTCACCACCACCAGCATGGTACCCTTGGCGTCGCCGAGGGCGGCGTCCACCTCCGCCACGGTGGTCAGCTCCCGGGCGCCCATGCGGACCATTTCATCGCGCATCGGCTGGACCAGGCGGGGATCGTAAGGCATGCGTCAGGCTCCTGTGAAATAGTGCAGGCAAGGCCGGAGGCCTGGCCGCTGTGCTATGAACCGGTGGCCCCGGGAGGGACGGTGTCCGGGGCGTGCATTGCGCTGCTGAGGGCGTGCCAGGCCAGGCTGGCGCACTTCACCCGGGCAGGAAACTCCCGCACCCCGGCGAAGACGGCCAGCTTGCTCGGCAGATCATCCGCAGGCCCGCCCGCGCCGGTCACCATGCGGTGAAAGCTGTCGAACATCTTCCCCGCCTCGGCGAGGGTCTTCCCCTTCACCGCCGTGGTCATGAGCGAGGCGGAGGCCTTGGAGATGGCGCAGCCCGACCCCTGAAAGCTCACGTCCGCGATGCGGTCGCCGTCCAGCTTGAGCCACACCTTGAGCTGGTCGCCACAGAGCGGGTTGTAGCCCTCCGCCGACCGATCGGGCTGTTCCATGACTCGGAAGTTCCGCGGAGCCCGGTTGTGGTCCAGGATCAGGCTCTGGTACAGCTCGCTGGCGTCGGTCACGAGCCGAACACCTTGCGCGCCTCGACCAGGCCCCCCACCAGCTGGTCCACTTCCGCCCGGGTGTTGTAGAGGGCAAAGGAAGCCCGCACCGTCCCGGTCACCCCGAAGCGCCGCATGAGCGGCTGAGCGCAGTGGTGGCTGGCCCGGACCGCGACTCCGTGGAGGTCGAGGACGGTACCGACGTCGTGCGGATGAATGCCCTCCAGCACGAACGAGAGCACCCCGACCCGCTCCCGGGCCGTGCCGATGAACCGCACCCCCGGCACCGTGCCCACCTGCTTGGTGGCGTAGCGCAGGAGGTCGGCCTCGTGGCGTTCGACGGCGGCCCAGTCCAGCTGGCCCAGGTACTCGATCGCCGCGCCGAGCCCCACCACCTGGCAGACCGGCGGGGTGCCGGCCTCGAACCGGGCGGGGACCGGCGCGTAGGTGGTCCCCTCGAAGCTGACCGTCTGGATCATTCCCCCGCCTCCCTGCCAGGGGGGCATCGCCTCCAGCAGGGCCAGTCTCCCGTACAGGAAGCCGACGCCGGTGGGGCCGTACATCTTGTGCGCGCTCGCCACGTAGAAGTCGGCGCCGAGCGCCTGCACGTCCACCGGCAGGTGGGGCACCCCCTGGGCGCCATCCACCAGCACCACGGCACCGGCGGCATGGGCCAGGTCGGCAATCCGCCGGACCGGGTTCACCGTGCCGAGGACGTTGGAGACATGGGTGATCGCGACGATGCGGGTGCGTTCCGTCAGCAGCCCCGGGACCGCCTCCAGGTCCAGCTCTCCAGCGGCGGTCACCGGAATGGCCCGGATCCGGGCCCCGACCGCCTCGGCCACCAGCTGCCAGGGGACGATGTTGGAGTGGTGCTCCATCTCGGAAAGCAGGATCTCGTCGCCGGGGCGGAGCACCGAACGCCCGTAGCTCTGGGCCACGAGGTTGATGGCGGCGGTGGTGCCGGAAGTGAAGACGATCTCGTCCGCCGCCGCCGCGTTCAGGAAGCGCCGCAGCTGCTCCCGCACCGCGTCGTAACGGGCCGTGGCCCGCTGGCTCAGGGTGTGGACCCCGCGGTGGACGTTGGCGTTCTCCAGCAGGGCGAAGTCGGACTCCGCCTCCACCACCGCCCGGGGCTTCTGGCTGGTGGCGCCGTTGTCCAGGTAGGCCAGCGGCCGACCGTTGACGACGGCGCGGAGCACGGGGAACTCGTGCCGCAGGCGGGCCACGTCGAGCCCGCCCGCCGCCACCGCGCCGGGGTGCGTCGCCGTCACGGCGCCCTACCCCTCCGCCCGGGCCTCGAGCCGGCTCATGACCACCGCCTCAAGGGCGGCGCGGACCGGCTCATAGGGAATCTCCTCCAGCACCTCCGCCGCAAAGGCGTAGGTCAGGATCTTGCGGGCGAGCGCGCCGCCGATGCCGCGGCTCTTGAGGTAGAAGGCCGAGGCCTGGTCCAGGGCGCCCACCGTGGCGCCGTGGGTGCACTTCACGTCGTCGGCGAAGATCTCGAGCTGCGGCTTGGTGTCGATCCGGGCGGTGTCCGAGAGGAGCAGCGCCCGGTTGGTCTGCTTGGCGTCGGTCTTCTGCGCCTCGGGGGTGACGTAGATCTTCCCGTTGAACACGCCGTGCGAGCGGTCGTCGAGGATCCCCTTGTACACCTCGCGGGTGCCGCAGTTGGGGTGCGCGTGGAGGAGGCTGGTGTGGTTATCCACCTCCTGCCGGTCACGCCCCATGTAGAGGCCGAGCATCTGAGCCTCGACGCCGGGGCCGTCCAGCACCACGTCCAGGTTGTTGCGGCAGATCGCGGCCCCGAAGCTCACCGAGAAGGACAGCCCCCGGCTGTCACGCCCCTGCCGGATGTGGGTGGTGCCGACATGAAAGGCCCGCTCGCTCTCCCGCTGGATCTTGGTGTGCTCGAGGTAGGCGCCATCCTCCACCACCGCCTCGGTGACCGCGTTGGTGAGGTAGGCGGACTGGCCCAGGCTGACGTAGCTCTCGATGACCGCGGCGCGGGCGCCGCGCTCCACCAGGATCAGGTTGCGTGGGTGGGTGGCCACGCCGTCCGCGCCGGGGTGGGTCACGAACACCGCGTGCACCGGCGCCTCGAGCACCGTGTCCCGGCTCACCCGGAGGAAGAGCCCGTCGGCCACGAAGGCGGTGTTGAGGGCGGTGAAGCCGCTCTGCACCGGGGTCGCGTACTGCCCGAGGTGCCGGCGCACCAGCTCCCCCTCGGCCGCGAGCGCGGCGGCCAGCGGCTGCAGCGTGATGCCGCGGGGGAGCGCGAGCCGGTCGGAGAGGGCGGGCGCGAACCGTCCGTTCACGAACACGAGGGTGATGACCCCCGGGATCGGGTACAGGAACGGCGCCAGCGCGGCGCGCGTCACCCCCGCCGCGTCGGCGTCGGCCACGCGGAAGCTGGTGCCGGTGATCGGCGCCAGGTTGAGGAAGCGCCAGTCCTCGTCCCGGGTGGAGGGGAAGCCCGCGGCCTGGAACCGGTCGAGCCCCGCCTGCCGGAGGGCGCCGAGCCACGGGGCGCCGGTGCCGGCGTCCCGGCTGGTCGCCTCGTAATCCTGCAGGATGGCGCCGCTCACGCCGACCCCACCGCTTCGGTCAGCCACTCGTAGCCCTTGGCCTCGAGCTCGAGGGCCAGCTCCTTGCCGCCGGACTTGATGATCCGGCCCCCGGCCAGCACGTGCACGAAGTCCGGCACGATGTAGTTGAGCAGCCGCTGGTAGTGGGTCACCACGATCGTGGACCGGTCGGGGCGGCGGAGCTTGTTGACCCCGTTGGCCACGATGCGCAGGGCGTCGATGTCGAGCCCGGAGTCGGTCTCGTCGAGGATCGCGAGTTTCGGCTCGAGCACCGCCATCTGGAGGATCTCGTTCCGCTTCTTCTCGCCGCCCGAGAAGCCATGGTTCACCGCCCGCGACATGATCTCGGGGCCCCACTCCACCAGCTTGAGCTTCTCCTCGACCAGGTCCATGAAGTCCACCGGGTCGATCTCTTCCTCGCCCCGCGCCTTGCGGATCTCGTTGAGCGCCGCGCGCAGGAAGTAGGCGTTGGACACGCCGGGGATCTCGACCGGGTACTGGAAGGCGAGAAAGACGCCCGCCTGGGCCCGCAGCTCGGGGTCCATGTCCAGGAGGTCCTGGCCGTTGTAGCGGACCTCGCCGCCGGTGACCTCGTAGGCCGGGTGGCCGGCGAGGACCTGGGCCAGCGTGCTCTTGCCGGAGCCGTTGGGGCCCATGATGGCATGCACCTCGCCGGCGTGGACCGTCAGGGTGATGCCGTTGAGGATCTGCTTGTCGCCAGCCTTGGCGTGCAGGTTCACGATCTCGAGCACGTCGTTCTCCAATCCCAGTTGAGCGTCCGGGCGCCGACGGGGCGCGCCGGCCGGACCTAGCCGACACTGCCCTCGAGGCTCACGCCGAGGAGCTTCTGCGCCTCGACCGCGAACTCCATCGGGAGCTCCTTGAACACTTCCTTGCAGAACCCGTTCACGATCATGCTGATGGCGTTCTCGGTATTGAGCCCGCGCTGCTTCAGGTAGAAGATCTGGTCCTCGCCGATCTTGGAGGTGGACGCCTCGTGCTCCACCGCCGCGGTCGGGTTCTGGACGTCGATGTAGGGGAAGGTGTGCGCCCCGCAGCGGTTCCCGATGAGCATGGAATCGCACTGGGTGTAGTTGCGGGCGTTGGCCGCCTTCGCCAGCACCTTCACCTCGCCCCGGTAGCTGTTGTTCCCCCGCCCCGCCGAGATGCCCTTGGAGACGATGGTGCTCCGGGTGTCGCGGCCGATATGGATCATCTTGGTGCCGGTGTCGGCCTGCTGCTTCCCGTTCACCACGGCGACGGAGTAGAACTCGCCCACCGAGCGGTCGCCCTGGAGGATGACGCTCGGATACTTCCAGGTGATGGCCGAGCCGGTCTCCACCTGGGTCCAGGAGATCTTGCTGTCGTTGCCGGCACACTTGCCGCGCTTGGTGACGAAGTTGTAGATCCCGCCCTTCCCCTCGCTGTCGCCGGCGTACCAGTTCTGCACCGTCGAGTACTTGATGCTGGCCCCCTCGAGCGCCACCAGCTCCACCACCGCCGCGTGCAGCTGGTTGGTATCCCGCTTGGGGGCGGTGCAGCCCTCGAGGTAGCTCACCGAGGCGCCCTCTTCGGCGACGATGAGGGTCCGCTCGAACTGCCCGGTGTCGGCGGTGTTGATGCGGAAGTAGGTGGACAGCTCCATGGGGCAGCGCACCCCCTTCGGGACGAACACGAAGGAGCCGTCGCTGAAGACCGCGGAGTTGAGCGCCGCGAAGAAGTTGTCGTTGTAGGGCACCACCGAGCCGAGATACTTCCGCACCAGCTCGGGGTGCTCCCGCACCGCCTCGCTCATGGAACAGAAGATCACCCCCGACTTGGCGAGGGTGGCCTTGAAGGTCGTGGCCACGGAGACGCTGTCGAAGATGGCGTCCACCGCCACCCCGGCGAGCAGCTTCTGCTCCGAGAGCGGGATCCCCAGCTTCTCGTAGGTCCGGAGCAGCTCCGGATCCACTTCATCGAGGCTCCCGAGGGGCTTCACGTTGCGGGGCGCCGAGTAGTAGATCACGTCCTGGTAGTTGATCGCCGGGTACGTGATGTTGGCCCAGTGATGGGGTTCCTTCATGTCCAGCCAGCGGCGATAGGCCTTGAGCCGCCACTCCAGCATCCACGCCGGCTCCTGCTTCTTGGCGGAGATCAGCCGCACCACGTCCTCGCTGAGCCCGCGGGGGATCGTGTCGGCGTCGATGTCGGTGACGAACCCGTACTGGTACTCGCGGTTGACCAGCGCCTCAACCGCCGATTCGGGGGACGAACTCATGCCTGCTCCTCGCGGGCCGGATGGGCCGGCCCTTCCAGTACCGTGAGCGTCGGCTCCCCACCGGGGAACCGGACGCGGTATTCGCAGGCGGGACAGCCTTCCAGCATATGGGACTCGCGCTGGACCGCCGCCGCCAGGACTTCCTCCAGGAACTTCCGCTCCGCCACGCAGATTTCCGGAAACCGCTCCGCCAGGGCGCGGATGGCGCAGTTGTGCTCGGTGAGGGTGAAGCCCTCTTCCCCGGCCCGCCACTCCGCCATGTACCCCCCCTCGCCCAGGGCCCGCATCACCGCCTCGATCCGGCGCTCGGGGGAGGCGCCGGTGAGTTCGCCCTGGAGCTTCCGCGCCAGGTCGGTGAACCGGGTCTCGAGCGCCGTCACCACCGCCTGCCGGCCGGCCTGTGCCGCGACCCGGTCCAGCACCTCCGTGAGGAGTTCCTTGTACCGCTGCGGGAACAGCCCCTCGCCGGCGGGACTGAGGTGCCAGGCGTAGGTGGGAGCGCCGACCCCGCGCTGCTCCCGCCGATACGCGATGACACCCTCGGCCTCGAGCTCGCGGAGATGGTGGCGGATGGCGTTGGCCGAGAGCCCGAGCTGCTCGGAGAGTTCCCGGGTGGTGAGGGCGCCGGCCCGCTTGAGCGCGAGCAGGATGACCCCGCGGGGCCCTTTGTAGGCGGCGGGGAGCTGCTGCTCGTGCAGGTGTTCGGAGAGGGAGGCACCCATAGGGGGGTAACCCTAAGGTCTGGACCGGGATTTGTCAACTAAACGCCAAACCAATGGGGCGAATCCGTAATCTCTTGTTCATGAAGGAGTTGCGTGGCCGATTGAGGGGGTTCTTCTATCATCTGATCGATACCGGGACTGCCAGGGGGAGGTCTCACCCCAGCCGAGGCACAGCCAAGGTGCTCGCTGGATCATGTATGGTAGTACTATGTCATACTATCCCTTAATGCCTTTGAATTCATGGACTTAATTGTCAATGGCGGGCCGCGAGCGGGGCGGGATCCTCCCCCGCCCCGACCGGGCCTATTGTGGCCGGCGCATTCCGGCACAAGATTGGGCTGCCCTCAACCGGATGGACGATGACCATTCACCGCATCCGCATGCTCGGCGACCCCGTCCTCCGCACTCGCTGCGAGCCGATCGCCCGGCCGCAGTCAGCCGCGGTCCGGGTCATCGTGGATGACCTGCGCGAGACGCTCCGGGACTTCCAGTCACGCTTCGGCTACGGCCGCGCCATCGCGGCGCCCCAGATCGGCGCGCCGGTTCGCATCGTCTTCGTCGAGATGGACAAGCCCTGGCCGCTGATCAACCCCGAGATCGTGGACGTGGGCAACGAGGATTTCTCGGTCTGGGACGACTGCTTCTCCTTCCCCAACCTGCTGGTTCGGGTCACGCGGGCCTATCGGATCAAGGTCCGCTACCAGGACCTCAAGTCGGAGTGGCACACCGTCGAGCTGGAGGGGGACCGGGCGGAGCTGCTGCAACACGAGATCGACCACCTGGATGGCGTGCTCGCGGTGGACCGGCCCCACGGACTCGATCCCTTCTGCCTGCGGGAGGAGTGGAACCGCCAGCATGCGCACGAGGGGCGCTATTCCGAGCCGGAACCCCGCTCGGAGAGTTACGCCACGCCGCTGACCGGACTGTTGTAGCCGCACTGAGGAGAACAGAGAACGGGGAACGGGGAACGGGCCTCCACACTCCACCGTCTCCGTTCTCCGTTCCCCGTTCCCCGTTCCCCGTTCCCCGTTCCCCGTTCCCCGTTCCCCGTCCCACGATGCCCCCTCGCCCCCGCTATTCCGTCCACCCCAGCCTCGCCCGCATGCGGGGCTCGACCGCCGACGCCGCGGCCTACCTGCGCGACGCACCCCGCTACGTCGAGGCGATGTACGCCGCCCGCCCGGGGCTCCGCCCGCTGCATGATGCCCTCGAGGCCCTGGCGCTCTCCCTGGGCGACGACATCCGGCTCTGTCCCGGCCAGACCATCGTCCCGGTGTACCGGCGCCACGTGATCGCGCAGATCAAGCCGGCCACGAAGACGCGGATCGACTTCGGGCTCGCGCTTGGGGGGCTCAAGGGGAAGGGGCGGCTGCAGGAGACCGGCGGCTTCGCCAAGAAGGACCGGATCACCCACCGGATCGCGGTCACCTCCCTCGACGACATCAATCAGGAGCTCCGCGACTGGCTGCGCCGGGCCTACGAGGGCGACGCCGGCTAGCGCGTCCGGCGGAGGGCCAGGAGGGACTCCGGCGCCTCCACCAGCACCGTGTCGATCAGGACGTAGGGGCGCACCGCCTTTCCGTCGGGGTCCAGCCGAGCCAGGTTCCCCTCGATGCGGACCACGTAGTCGAGCGTCTCCCGGTGCCGCCACTTGGGCACCGCTGGCGCGACGCTCACCACGCTATGCCAGTCCCGGTGGTCGAGGAACTGCCGCCGGGCGATGGCCTGGGCGCGGAGCAGGGGCACCCGGCCCGCGTTGTAGCTGGCGAGCATGAAGTCATGATGGTCGTGATCGTGCACCGAGTCCTCGGCCCAGAGCAGCCAGAGCCGGCGGTCGTACTGGATCCCGGCGGCGATATTCCACTCGGGATCGTCCAGGGAGGCGAATGCGGGGTTACGAGACTGGATTTCCCGAAAGGTCGAGGGCATCAGCTGCATCAGCCCCCGCGCACCGACCCAGCTGCGAGCGTTGGGATTGAGATTGCTCTCGGTCATCCCCTGGGCCTTGAACAACCGCCAGTCGAACCCCACCCCGAAGAATCGCTTGCTGTACTTCCGGAAGGTGGCGTCGTAGCGGCCGGTCACTGCCTGGGCCCCGAGCGGCGCCACCAGGCAGGTGAGGAGCAGCAGCAGGGCGGGGAAGCCCAGCGTACGCCGGGCCGTCAATTCAGTGCCCCTCCGATGATCACCGCGATGGACAGGAAGATCGCCGCGAGGAAGATCGCCACCGCGATGTTTCCCTTCCGCAGTTCCTCCGCGAAGTTCATCTCGGGGGTGAGCCGATCTATTGCCCGGTACGAGAGATACATGAGGATGACGCCCAGCACGGCGTACAGAAAGTTGAGCCCGATGATCGTCAATTCCATCGTCCCTCCGGGACCGGTGGTGCGGGGGTGGTGGCGTATGGCGTCCAATATGCAGTAGGAGTGAAGAATGGGAATAACTGGAGTGATATGCGCCCTTTCCTGATCCTGGCGTCGCTGCTCCTGGCGGCGCCGCTTGCCGCCCAGACCAGCGCGCCGCCCGCCGGCCGCCCGATCTCCAACGCGGGGGTGCCGCGCGCCGCGGCGCTGGTGGACTCGGTCTACCTCGACAAGCTGCTGCCGCGCGCGGTGGTGGACGGCGGAGACTTCACCGCCTACCTCATGGCGCGGCTCGGCGTCGGCGCGCTGCCGCCGGACTTCGCGTTCACCGTCCAGATGGACAGCGCGCTGATCCGCATGGGTGGCCGCATCGCGGACCTGCCCGCGGAAGCCCGGCGGTCGCTCTCGCAGCTCGTCATGATGCTGCCGGCAGACAGCCGGCTCGAGGCCCAGATCTCGCTGCACCGCGCGGGCCCGGAGGCGGTGCGGTTCCACCTCCAGGGGGCGACCATCCGGGGGATCCCGGTCCCGGATGCCTTCCTCGGTCCGGTCATGGCCTCCATTGGCAAGCAGTATCCCGCGCTCACCGAAACCGGACGGGACCTCTTCGTCCGGATCCCGCTCGGTGCGGGCATGGCGCTCTCCCCGCTGGGAGTCGAGCTGACGGGGCCCCCCTGACGGGTTGCGGAACCGCGAAGATCGTCCCAACTTGGCCGGCGGATGGCGCCGGTCTTTCACCCTGCCTCACGAGGCTGATGTCATGCTGCTCCTCCTTGCGTCCCTGATGACGGCCCCGGCCGTCGCCCTGCCCGCGGCCGATACCGGCCAGACCATGAACGGCGTCACGATGCCCGCGACGATCGACGTGGCGGGCCACAGCCTCACGCTCAACGGCATGGCGCTGCGGAAGAAGTTCATCGTGAAGGTCTATGTGGCCGGGCTCTACCTCGGCTCCCCCTCCGACGATGGCCCGGGGATCCTCGCGGCCGACGCGCCGCGGCAGATGGTCATGCACTTCATCTCCGGCCACGGGACCAAGGACAAGATCTGCGGGGCCTGGAACGATGGCCTCAAGGACAACACCCCCAACGCCTCGGCCGAGCTCAAGCAGCAGTTCGTGGAGCTGTGCGGGATGATGCAGGACATCAAGAAGGACGAGCGCCTCACCATCACCTACCTCCCCGGCACCGGCACCACGATCAACATCGCCGGCACCGACAAGGGGACGATCGCGGGCAAGGAATTCGCCGACGCCCTGCTGGCCTGCTGGATCGGGCCCAAGCCCGGCCCGGGCGACGGATTCAAGAAGAACCTCCTCGGCAAGTCCTGAGTGGCCGCCGAGCACGAAGCCGAGCTCCGGGCCCTCGCGGGGGCCCGGCGCCGTCTCGCCCTCCTGCTCACCGCCGCGATGGTGCTGATCTACTTCGGCTTCCTTGGCCTGATCGCGTGGCAGAAGCCGCTGCTGGGCCACCTCGTCCTTCCCGGACTCTCCCTCGGCATCATGCTCGGCGCGCTGGTGATCGTCTCCTGCTGGGTCCTCACCTGGATCTACGTCCGCTGGGCCAATACCCGCTACGATCCCGAGATCGAACGGCTGCGCGGCCACCTCTGACGCCATCGCCCCCGTGATCCTCACCCAAGTGCCGGCCACCAGCCTCGGCGCGCCGAGCCTGGTCGCCAAGGCGTTCTTCTTCCTGTTCCTCGCCACTACCCTCGGCATTACCTGGTGGGCCGCCCGGCGCACCCGCACCACCGAGCAGTTCTACGCGGCGGGGCGTTCGATCACCGCCCGGCAGAACGGCATCGCGCTCGCCGGCGACTACATGAGCGCCGCCTCCTTTCTAGGAATCGCGGGGCTGGTGTCGCTGAGCGGCTTTGACGGCCTCATCTACTCCACCGGCTGGCTGGTAGGGTGGCCGGTGGTGCTGTTCCTGATCGCCGAGCCGCTCAGGAACCTCGGGAAGTACACCTTTGCCGACGCGGTGACGGTCCGGCTGCAGGAGAAGCCGGTGCGGATCGCGGCGGCGGTGGGGACGCTGGCCACGGTGACCCTGTACCTGATCGCGCAGATGGTCGGGGCAGGGGGGCTCATCCGGCTGCTCTTCGGCCTGTCGTACGAGGCGGCGGTAGCGGTGGTGGGCGCGGCGATGATCGCCTACGTCCTGTTCGGCGGGATGCTGGCGACGACCTGGGTGCAGATCGTGAAGGCGGTGCTGCTCCTCTCCGGCGCCGCGGCGCTGGCGTTGCTGGTGCTGCTGCGCTTCGAGATGAGCCCGGCGCGGCTGTTCGCGGAAGCCGCCGCCCGCTTCGGCGATCCGGTGCTCTCCCCGGGGAAGCTGGTAGCCCGGCCGCTCGACGCGATCTCCCTGGGCATGGCGCTCATGTTCGGCACCGCGGGGCTGCCCCACATCCTGATGCGGTTCTACACCGTGCCCGACGCCAAGGCCGCCCGGGTCTCGGTGTTCTACGCCACCGGGATCATCGGCGCCTTCTACCTGATGACGTTCATCCTCGGCTTCGGCGCGATGGTGCTGGTGGGCCCCGACACGATCCGTGCCGTGGACGCCGGCGGCAACATGGCGGCGCCGCTCCTCGCCGAACTGCTCGGCGGCACCGCCTTCCTGGGCTTCATCGGGGCGGTGGCGTTCGCCACGATCCTGGCGGTGGTAGCGGGACTCACCCTGTCCGGCGCCGCGGCGCTCTCCCACGATCTCTGGGTCAACGTGGTGAAGAGCGGCCACGCCGACGCGCGGGAGCAGCTCCGGGTGGCGCGACTCGCCACCCTGGTCCTCGGGGTGGTGGCGGTCCTGCTCGGCATCCTGTTCAAGGGGCAGAACGTCGCCTTCATGGTCGGGCTGGCGTTTGCCATCGCGGCCAGCGGCAACTTCCCGGCGCTGATTCTCTCGATGTTCTGGCGCGGGGCCACCACCGCCGGCATCGTCACCACCATGCTGGTGGGCACCGGCGCCACGCTGCTGTTCATCTACCTCTCGCCCACGGTGCAGGTGGACATCCTGCGACATGAGTCGGCCTGGTTCCCGCTCAAGAACCCGGCGCTGGTGAGCATGCCGCTCGGCTTCCTCTCCGGCATCGTGGTCTCGCTGCTCCGGCCGGAGCCCGCCGCCGCGCACGCCTTCGCGGCCCTGGAGCGCCGGGCCACCCTGGGTCAGGCCGCGGAGTAGCCGGCGATGCTGGCCCAGGTCCTGTTCTTCGCCTTCCTCGGCAGTACCCTCGGCATCACCTGGTGGGCGGCGCGCCGCACCCGGACGGCGGATCACTTCTATTCCGCCGGTCGGAGCATCACCGCGGCCCAGAACGGCTTCGCCCTCGCCGGGGATTACATGAGCGCCTCTTCCTTCCTCGGGATCTCGGGGCTGGTGGCGCTCTCCGGATTCGACGGGCTGATCTACGCCGCCGGCGGGCTGGTGGGCTGGCCCATCGTGCTGTTCCTGATCGCGGAGCCGCTCAGGAACCTGGGGAAGTACACCTTCGCGGACGTGCTGGCCGCGCGGCTGGCGCAGGTGCCCATCCGCGTCTCCGCCGCGGTGGGGACCCTCGCGACGGTGAGTCTCTACCTCATCGCGCAGATGGTCGGGGCAGGGGGGCTGATCCGGCTGCTGTTCGGCATCTCCTATGAGGCCGCGGTCGGGATCGTGGGGGCGGCGATGATCGCCTACGTCCTGTTTGGCGGCATGCTGGCGACCACCTGGGTGCAGATCGTGAAGGCCGCGCTGCTGCTGGCGGGGGCCATCCTGCTCACCCTCCTGGTGCTGGCGGAGGTCGGGTTCTCGCCGCTCCGGCTGTTCGCTGCCGCGGCCGCGGCCAATGGAGGCGCGGTCCTCGCCCCGGGGCGGCTGGTAGCGAATCCGCTGGATGCCGTCTCCCTCGGCCTCGCGCTCATGTTCGGCACCGCCGGGCTGCCGCACATCCTGATGCGGTTCTACACCGTCCCCGACGCCCGCGCCGCGCGCCGCTCGGTGTTCTACGCCACCGGCCTCATCGGCGGGTTCTTCCTGCTCACCTTCGTGATCGGGTTCGGGGCCATGCACCTGGTCGGCCCCGACGCCATCCGCGCCGCCGACCCCGGGGGCAACATGGCCGCGCCGCTCCTGGCCGAGCGACTGGGTGGGACGGCGCTGCTGGGCTTCGTGGGCGCGGTGGCGTTCGCGACGATTCTCGCGGTGGTGGCCGGGCTGACGCTCTCAGGGGCGGCGGCGCTGTCCCACGATCTCTGGGTCAACGTGGTGCGGAGCGGGAGCGCGGATCCGGCGGAGGAGCTGCGGGTGGCGCGGGCCGCCACGTTCGTTCTGGGAGTGCTGGCGGTGGGGCTCGGCGTCCTGTTCAAGGGACAGAACGTGGCCTTCATGGTGGGGCTGGCGTTCGCGATCGCGGCCAGCGGCAACTTCCCGGCGCTGATGCTGGCGCTCTTCTGGCGGGGCACCACGACGGCGGGCGCCGTCGCGGCGATGCTCACCGGTACCCTCTCCACCGTGCTGCTGATCTACCTCTCACCCACGATCCAGGTGGACCTCCTGCATCATCCGGCGGCCATCTTCCCGCTGCGCAACCCGGCGATCGTCTCGCTGCCGCTCGGGTTCCTGGCCGGCGTGCTGGTCTCGCTGGCCCGGCCCGACGCCGCCGAGGCGGGGCGGTTCGAGGCGATGCAGCGGAAGGCCAGCCTGGGGTCCTAGAACCATTCTCCCACTCTGACAAACATCCCGTTCCGCCCATCGCGGGTGATGCCGTACTCCACCCGGATCGGGCCGATCGGTGTGGCGGCGCTCACGCCGACGCGGCCGCCGGTGTGCCAGCGACCACGCGGGATGGTGGGTCCGCCGGTCGCCACCTGCCCGGACATCACCGAAACCCGGGAGGAGAGCGGCCCGAACAGCGGTCGTTCCACCACCAGCGCGGCGGAGAGTTCACGGTCGCCGCGCAGCTCGCCGATGTTGAGCCCCGGAAAACCATCCACGCCGCCGAGCGGGAAGGTGCGCTGGAGCGGGAGGTCGCGACCCCAGCCGAATCGGATGGTCGGCGTGAGCCGGACGCCCCCGATCGCAAACACCCGCCGGGCATCCACCTCCACCCGGCGGTAGCGATCGAGCAGGACTCCCTGCGCCCAGATGCCGCTGGGCCGGTAGCGCGGTCCGCTGGAGAGCTGCAGCACACCGCCCCAGGCAGTGCCCTCGGGGGGAGCGTCGTCGGTCGCCCAGCTGTGCACCATGCCGCCCGCCTCCAGCAGCCACTCCCGCCCGAAGCGCCGCTCGGCGCCGACCGCAGCCATCAGTTCCCGGATGTCCACCGATGGCTGGCTGCCGCCGTCGCGGTCGAAGAGCCGCACCTCCTCGCGCCCCACGGTGCCGCCGAGGAAGGGGCGCTGCAGGAGCCGCCCGACCCCGGCGGTACGAAAGGTCAGGGCCAGCTCCTGCCGCAGCTCGCCCAGGACGAGGGTGCCGGAGGTTTCGATCCGGGGGATGGTGGCGCCGCGGTCCACGCCACCGAGCCACATCTGGCCGCCGAGATCGTTGTCGTAGGCCAGGCCGGCGACGCCCACCCGGGGAGCGGCGGGCCGGATCAGCACGTCGAGCCGCAGCGAATCCGGCGGGCCGCTGGGCCGGAGCCAGACTTCGCGAAATTCGTCCAGCTGGGTCAGGGTGGCGAGGTATTCCCGCAGGGTGGCGACGTCGAGCTCGCCCCCCTCCGTCAGGCGGAGCTGGCGCCGGATCAGGGTGGCGTCACCTGTGGTACGTCCGCCGGTGACGGAGATCTCCCGGACGCGGTACTCCTGTCGCGGCCGCTCCGGAGGGGCGGGAGGGACGCAGAACTCGCGCCCCTCGAGCGCGGCCTGCGCCGCCACATGGCCGGCGTGCCGAATCGGGTGCTGATGATCGGCGCTGAAGTCGAGCGGCTGGAACGAATCCACCATCGGCCGGATGAGGAGATCGTCCGGGGAGAGGGAGTCGAGCGGCTGGGTGAATAGATACGAGACCAGCAGGTCGGCGACGACCAGCGGATTCTCCCCCTGCACCGAGTCCGGCGGCCGCCAGCTCACATCGGAGACGATGAGCCGCGTGGCCCCCTGCAGCCGCGCCACCGCGATCGGCACGTTGGCGGCGAGGCCGCCGTCCACCAGCTGGCGGCCATCCACCCGTACCGGATCGAACACCAGCGGGATCGCCATGCTGGCCCGCACCGCGCGGGCGAGGTCGCCGCTCGCGAGGATCACGGTGCCGCGGGTGCGCAGGTCGGTCGCGACCGCGCGGAACTTGATGGGGAGCGAATCGAAGTCGCCCCGCGCGAGCAGGTTGCCCCGCACGAGGGCGCGATTGAGGGCCGCGTTGACGCCGGCCTCCCGGGCGATGGCCTGCGCCACCCGGAAGCCGCCGGTGCCCTGTTCCCAGACCACGAGGGGGCGACGATCGCCGAGGGCGCGCGGGGTGCGCTGGTCGGCGCCGCCGAAGAGGTCGGCCAGGCCGAGCGAATCCGCCATCGCCCCGATCTGGTCGGCGGAGAGCCCGCTGGCGTACATGGCCCCGACGATGGATCCCATGCTGGTGCCGACCACCACGTCGGGACGGATGCCCAGGCTGTCGAGCACCTGGAGGACCCCGATGTGGGCCAGCCCCTTGGCGCCGCCGCCGGAGAGCACCAGCGCCAGCGGGCCCTGGGTGGTGCAGGCCTGCGCCGCCGCCGGGCGTGCCGGCAGGCCGGTGAGCAGGGTCACCGTGAGGAACAGCAGGGTTCGACAGCGCGGCATGGGGCAAACATAATCGCCCCCTTGCGCCCAACCTCGGGGGGTCATAATACTTGGCCGTTGCAGTCGCCCCCTATCAGCACGCACGACCCGACCGCCGGTGCCCACCGGATTGAGGAGCAGCAGAATGACCTACGTGATCACTGAAGCCTGCATCGGCGTCAAGGATCGCGCCTGCGTGGATGTCTGCCCGGTGGACTGCATTTACGAGGGCGAGGACCAGCTCTACATCCAGCCGGACGAGTGCATCGACTGCGGCGCCTGCGAGCCGGAGTGCCCGGTGAACGCGATCTTCCCGGAAGAGGACGTCCCCACCAATCAGCAGGCGTTCATCGCCAAGAATAAGGACATCTTCAACAGCGACACCCCGCCCGGGAAGCCGAAGAAGTAGCCGATAGACGGCCGCCATCGGCCGATAGCCGATTGCCGCGTGACGAAACGACCCTCCGGTGCTTCCGGGGGGTCGTTCTGCTAGCTGGAACGTGCAGCAGGGTACCGGAAAGGAGAGACGCCCCTTTGCCGTACTGCTTGGCCGCGGCAAAGGGGCGTGGAGGGAAGGAATGCAGACGTAGTTACCGCGGGGGTAACCCCGTCATGCATATAGACGCCCGGTCCCTGAGAAAAGTTGCAGCCCTATCCGGCGCGGCCCAGGCTGGTCAGGAAATCGGCCAGGAGGGCGGTGGCCGCCTCGGGTTTCTCCATGGGCGTGAGGTGCCCGGCCCCTGGGACGACGGCCAGCCTCGACCCGGGAATGGCGTCCGCCATCTGCTGGGCGCCCTGCCGGGGGGTGATCTGGTCTTCCTCGCCGACCACGACGAGGGTGGGGATGTCCCCCAGGGCCGCGAGGAGGGGGGTGCTGTCGGGGCGATCCCGCAGGGCGGTAATGGCGCCCAGAATCCCCGCGACCGGGGTGGCTTCCATCATCCGCCGCACCCGGTCCACCAGCGCCGGGTTCTCGGCGGCGACCCCGGCGGCAAGCATCTTGGGGAGCATCGCCGCGGCGATGGCCGCCGAGCCACCCTCGCGGGCCTGCGCGGCCGATGCATCCCGAGCCCGGCGCAGTTCCGGCGTGTCCGCCTCGGAACGGGTGTCCATCAGAACCAGCCCCCGCACCCGATCCCGCGCCCGGCGCAGCATTTCGAAGGCCACGTACCCGCCCATCGAGAGTCCGCACAGCACCGCCCGCTCCACGCCCAGGGTGTTGAGCAACGCGAGGAGATCGTCGGCGTAGGTGGCCATGCTGTAGCCGAGGTCGGGGGCGTCCGACTGGCCCATGCCGCGCAGGTCCGGCGCGATCCGCGTCCACCCCTCCAGATGCGCCATCGGGTAATCCCAGATGGAATGATCCAGCGGGTAGCCGTGAATGAAGAGCACCGCCGGTCCCTGGCCGCGCACGTCCACGGCCAGGTTGACGCCGTTCACCGCGATGCGGCGGAGGTTACCGGGGAGCGGCTTGTCCGCCATGACCTGGGGGAGGGCCTCGGGCACCGGGACCGGGCGCCCCTGCGCGTCCACGCAGACGAAGACCAGTTCCGCCGTGGCGAGGAGCGAATCGTCCCGCAGCCGCCGGGCGGTCTGGCGCAGGGTGAAGCTGGTGCGGCCGAGGTGCACAAGCACCTGCGCGAAGCGGAGGATGTCGCCGGGGAAGGCGGGGGCGTGATACTCGACGGTGGACTTCCGGACGGCGGGCCAGGCGCCCTGACGGGTGAAGAAGTCCATCCCCGGGCCGCGGGCGAGCATCTCCCACCGGGCCCGTTCGAACAGGGCGACGAACGAGGCCTGGTTCAGGTGCCCGTAGGCGTCGCACTCGTCGGGATAGACCGTCAGGTCAATTTCGGCCGGGGCCACAGTGACTCCGCGTAACGGTGCGCGTCCGCCATCACCGGGTGATCCGACGACGAAGCGACGAGCCTCGGGTCAAAAGTATGCCAGAACCAGAGATGCCGAAAGGAACCGGCGAGTGACTGGAGCGTGGCACAGGCCTTGGCGCTGTAGGTCACGTCGAGCGGAATCCCCGCGGCCCCGAAGCAGGCGGCGGCCTCCATCCCCGCGGGGGTGGCGTGACCGTAGCCGGCGCCCAGCTGGTCGCCACGCAGCAGCAGCGAGGCGCGCGCGGTGGGGGCGGGCGCGCCGTGTCGCACCAGCAGCGCCAGGGTGCGCTCGGCCAGCCGCAGCAATCGCCGGCGAGTGGTGAACCAGGGGTCGGTCACCCGCACCGCGACGATGGTCGTGTCCCAGCCCAGCAGCCATGCCCCCACCAGCAGCCCCGCGGCGGTGCCGCCGGAGCCGTAGGGAACCACGATGGCGTCGGGGGGCGGCGCCCCGGCTGCCTCCTGCTGCCG
>CAZPER010000021.1:0-7786 GCA_964585655.1 uncultured Gemmatimonadaceae bacterium
CGTATGAAGACACGCTCGAACGACTTTCTGCTCGGCCTCACGATCCTGCTGTCGCCGGCGCTGATCGTCGTCGTCACGCTCTTCCTCCAGCAGACCGAGCTCCGCACGCGGCGCCAGACGGTGGTCGCGCGGTTCGGCTGCCCCCACCGCATTGCACGGGAGACGAATAAGTTACCGCTGGAGAAGGCGGGAGCGGAGACGGCTCTCCCCCCTTGGGCGGCCTTCGAAAAGCAGATCCTTGTCAAGACCTCCGCCGCCCACGTGCTCACCCGCACCCTCTTCCCCGCCCGGCTGGCCGGCGCGTCGCTGGTGATCGGCACCGCCACCGATCCCTACCAGCCCGCCGAACGGCGCTTCCGCCTCACCCGCCAGATCCTCGAGGCGCTGCTCGGCTGGCGGGGGCTGTCGTTAGGCATCATCACCAAGTCCCCCCTCATCCTGCGGGACCGCGACCTGCTGGTGCAGCTGGCCGACCGGCACGAGCTCTCCATCAACATCTCGCTGGCCTCTACCGACGCCACCCTGCTCCGCCGGCTCGAGGCCCGCTCCCCGGCGCCGCACGCGCGGCTCCGCGCCCTCAAGGGTCTCACCGACGCCGGGCTCCACGCCGGCCTCCTCATCGCCCCGATCCTCCCCGGCATCTCCGACAGCCGCGAGCAGCTCGCCCGGCTGTTCCAGGCAGGGAAGGACGCGGGGGCGCGCTACGCGGTCGGGGCGGCGCTCCGACTCGGCCCCGCGGCGCGCACCCGTTTCCTCCCCCACCTGGCCGAGGAGTTTCCCGCCCTGCTGCACCGCTACGCCCGCCGCTTCGGCACCCGCCAGTCGGCCGGCAAGGATTACACCGACGCCCTCTCCCGCCGCATCCGCTCGCTGCAGCAGGAGTTCGGCTTCCCCACCGCCGTCGGCATGAGCGGCCGCGCCCGGCTGCAGGGCTACGAACGCCGGGGCCAGGCGATCCCTGAAAGTGCGGAGCAGTGGACCCTGATTTAAAGATGAGAACGGAGAACGGGGAACGGAACAGCAGAGAACGGGGAACGGAGAACGGAGAACGGGTTTCCCGCTCCCGCGTTGCCCGTCCCGTCGTCCCGTCGTTTCCCGTTCCCCCGTTCCCCGTTCCCCGTTCCCCCGTTCCCCGGAGTCACCAATGTCCATCGGCAAGTCCCTGCTCCCCGAGTACGACCACGAAATGGCCACCACCCGGACCCACCTCGAGCGCGCCCCGTTCGCGGACTGGAACTGGAAGCCGCACGAGAAGTCCATGACCCTGGGCGCGCTCGCCAGCCACCTGGCCGAGATCCCCTCGTGGGTCGCGGGGACCATGATGGGGACCGAGTGGGACGTGAGCCCCGCGGACGGACCGGCCTACGCCTCGCCGTCGTTCACCAGCGTCGCGGAACTGCTGGCCTTCTTCGACCAGCAGGTGAAGGAGGGCCGCGCCGCCCTCGCCGCCGCCAAGGATGCCGACTTCGCGGTGTCCTGGTCGCTCAAGGCCGCCGGCGAGGCGCTCTTCACCATGTCGCGGCTGGGCGTGATCCGCACCTGGGTGCTCAATCACACCTGTCACCACCGGGGACAGTTCACGGTCTACCTCCGGCTGCGCGGCGTGCCGCTGCCGCAGACGTATGGGCCGAGTGCGGATACACCCTAGTACCGGGAGAACAGGGGAACGGGAGAACAGGAGAACGGGACCATTCCCGTTCCCCCGTTCCCCCGTTCCCCCGTTCCCCCGTAGTTAACATGATCCGCACCGTCCTGTTTGTTGACCCCCCCGCCTTCTGCACCACGGTGGAGGGACTGGTGGCCCCGGCGCTCCGGAGCCGCCCCGTGGTCGTGGCCGCCCCCGGCGCCGACCGCGCCACGGTGCTCGCCCTCTCCTTTGAGGCGCGGCGCGCCGGCATCACCCGCGGCATGCCCGTCGCCCAGGCGCGGAAGCGCTGCCCCGACCTGATCATCCGTCCCCCCAACCCGCAGCTCTACGCCCGCGCCTCCCGCGCCCTGGACGAGATCCTGCGCCGCTACGCCCCGGTGATCGAGCCCAAGGGCTACGGCCACGCCTACCTCGACCTCACCGGCACCAGCCGGCTCTTCGGCCCCGCGGTGGACGTGGCCCAGCGGATCCAGCGCGAGTCGAGCGACCGGCTGGGACTCCCCCTCGCGGTGGGCGGCGCGCAGAACAAGCTGGTGAGCGAGGCGGCGGCGGAGGTGGGGAAGACAACGGGGAACGGGGAACGGGGAACAGGGAACGGTGGCGACGGGCTGATGGATGTTCCGGCAGGAAGCGAGGCGTCGTTCCTCGCCCCGCACGAGGTGACGCTGCTCCCCGAGCTGGATCCCCGCATGCGGGAACGGCTGGACGACTACCAGCTCGACCGGATCGGCGAGGTGCAGGCGATCAGCGAACGGGAGCTGGCCCTGGTCTTCGGCACCGCCGGCCGCCAGCTGCACCACCACGCCATGGGCATAGACCCGCGCCCGGTGCTCCCTCCCTCAGTCAAGGCGGAGTTCCGCGCCGCCCACACCCTGGGCGACGACAGCAACGACCTCGCCCTGCTGCACCGCATCCTGCGCCACCTCACCGAACGGCTCGGCAGCCGGCTCCGCGCCCGGCATCTCGTCGCCCGGCGGCTCACGGTGCACCTGGCCTACAGCGACTACGCCACCGCGAAGCGCAGCGTCCCCATCGGCCTGGCGGCGCTCGACGTGGAGCTGTGGAACGCCGCCCGCCGCGGCTTCGCCCTGGCCCGCGATCGCACCGTCGCCCTCCGCGCCGTGGGGGTGAGCGTGGACCGGTTTCTCGAGGCGGATCTGCAGTTGGAGTTGTGGATGGGAGACGGGGGACGGGAGACGGGAGAACGGGGAACGGGGAACGGGGAACGGGAGGTAGGCCCGGCCTCCGCGCCGGGCCGCGACGAACGGCCCACCGCCCTCCAATCCGCCGTAGATCGCATTCGCGGGCGGTGGGGGGTGAAGGGCCTAAGGGTGGGGCGGTGAACGAGGGGGAACGGGAGAACGGGGGAACGGGAGAAAGGGGGATGGGGGCAGTTCACGTTCCCGGTGCCCTGGTGCCCCTTTCTCCGTCACCGCCCCCACCCTACCACGTCAGCACAATCTTCCCAAAATTCTCATCCCGCTCCATCGCCTGGTGGGCGGCCGCGATGTCGGCGAATGAATAGGTGGCGGCCACTACGGGCCGGACGGGCGGCCCTTGCGGCCGCCCGGAGAACCACGGCAGCACCTCGCGGCTGAACGCCGCTACCATCGGGATCCGCTCCTCCAGCGCGCGGGTGCGCATGACGGAGCCGATCACCTCCAGCCGCTTCCGGAGAATCGGCTCGAGCGAGAGCTCCCCCGCCGCGCCCTGCAGGAAGCCGAGCAACACCAGCCGCCCCCGCGGCGCCAGCGCCGCCAGATTGGCCGCAAAGGCCGGGGCGCCGAGGACGTCGAGGATGACATCGAAGGCGATTGGGCGATGAGGCGATTGGGCGATTGGAGTGCCGAGGTCGAACACCTCGTCGAGCCCCAGCGCCTTCGCCTGCTCGACCTTGTGCGCGCTGCGCGAACTCCCCGCGACCGTCGCGCCCAGCCGCTTGGCCAGCTGCACCGCCGCGGTGCCGACCCCGCTCCCCACCGCGTGGATCAGCACCCGCTCCCCGGCCTGCAGCCGGCCGCGCACCACCAGCGCATCCCACGCCGTAAGAAAAGCTTCGGGAATCGCGGCCGCCTCGGTGAAGGGCATTCCCTCCGACACCGCCATCGCCTCGTCGGCATGGACCACGACGTACTCGGCGTGCGCCCCGCCGCCCACCAGGCCCATTACCCGGTCTCCGGCCTTCCAGCGGGTGACACCGGGGCCAAGCGCGTCCACCTCACCCGCGTACTCCAGGCCGGGGATGTCGGCGGGCCAGCCGGGGGGCGCGGGGTACCGCCCCTTCCGCTGCAGGATGTCGGCGCGGTTGAGGGCGCTGGCGCGGACCCGGACCCGCACCTGGCCGGGGCCCGGCTCGGGGGTGGGAACCTTGCGAAGCTCGAGCACGCCGACATCGCCGGCGCCGGTGTGGACCACGGCCTGCATCAGGGGAGCGGGCATGCTCCAAGATAGGCCCGATTCCTAGGACAGCGCCTGCTCCCAGCGCCGCGCCAGCGCCGCCATGCGCGCCGCCTCCTCCGCGCCGCGCCGGCGGCCGTGGGGCGTGATCTCGTAGTACCGCCGCGGCGGCCCGCCGGACTCCTCCGCCGGCCCGTCCGCCCCGGCGATCAGCCCGAGCCGCTCCATCTCCTTGAGCGTCCGGTACAGCGTCGCCGGGCCGAGCAGCCATTGCTCCTCCGGCTCCTGCTGCAGCGTCTGCATCAGGCCGTAGCCATGCCGCGGCCCGTCGGCGAGCGCGAGCAGGATCGCGAACACCCGCGGCCGGAGGGGCTCACTCACTGCGCAGCACCTCCACCGGCTCGGTACGGAGCGCGCGGCGCGTGGGTCCGACCGCCGCCAGCCACCCCACCACCAGGAGCAGCAGCCCGATGCCGGCGTAGGTCACCGGATCCACGGGACTCACCCCGAACAGCATGCCGCCCAGGAGCCGGGCCAGCAGCCCCGAGAGGAGAAGCCCGATCAGAAGGCCGACGGCGGTGAGCCGCACACCCTCGCCCACCACCAGCCGGCCGATCTGCCGCGCTGACGCGCCCAGCGCCATCCGGATCCCGATCTCCTTGCGCCGGCTCTGCACCCGGAAGGCGAGCAGCCCGTACAGCCCGAGCGCGGCAAGCAGCAGCCCGGTAGCGCCGAACGCCGCGGCCAGCCACACCGCCACCCGGTTGGGCAGGAGCGCGACGCCGATGATCGCAGTGAAGGGCGCCTGCTGGCCCACCGGCAGGTCGGGGTCGAGTTCGTGAATCGCGTCGCGGAGGGCGCGGGCCGGCGGGGCGGCGCCGTCCCGGGTGCGCACCAGCAGCGCGACCCGGCGGCCGAATGCCTGCGCCATCGGCAGGTAGATCATCGGCACGGGATCCTCGCCGAGGCTCCGGTACTTGGCGTCGGCGGCGAGGCCAATCACCTCGGTGGGCGTCCCCTCGGTGAAGCTGCCGAAGTTGAGCCGCTTGCCCACCGGATCCTCGCCGGGCCAGAGCCGCTCAGCCAGGGTCTGGTTGATGATGGCGACGGCGGGGGCCCCGGCCCGGTCGGCGTCGGCGAAGCCCCGCCCGCGGAGGAGCGGAAGGGCGAGCGTTGCGAAGTAGCCGGGGCTCACGCTGGTGAAGTCGGTCTGGAACCATCCCACATTGGGCTCGGCCGGCCGCCCCGGCAGCGCGACCACACTGCTCTGGTTACTGAGGTTGAGCGGGAGCAGGTTGGTGGTCGCGACGGCCGCCACCTCAGGCATGGTGGCGACCCGGCGCTCCAGCGCCTCGACGAATGCGGCCACCCGGGCGTCGTCGTAGTGCCGCACGCCGAGGTCGAGCTCGGTGACGTGGATGCCGGAGGGATCGAAGCCGGGGCGGATCGCCCCCGCCTGCGCCAAGCCGCGGGCAAAGAGCCCCGCCGTCACCAGCAGGCAGGCGGTGCCCGCCACCTGCCCCGTCACCAGCGCGCCGCGCAGCCGGCTCCGCGCCACCCGGAGGCTGGTCGCCCCTTCGCGCAGCACCAGCGCCGGATCCGACCGCGCGGCCTGCAGCGCGGGCGCTAGCCCGAACACGACGCCGACGGTGAGCGTCACCAGCAGTGAAATGCCGAGCACCAGGAAATCGGGGTGGAAGTCGAGCACCAGCGGGATCGGCAGCGGCAGGTGCACGCTGGCGAGGGCGCGGGTCGCGGCGATGGCGAGCAGGGTGCCGGCGGCGCCACCAATCAGGAAGAGGATGAGGCTCTCCAGCAGCAGCTGGCGGAGGAGCCGCCCCCGTCCGGCGCCGAGCGCCACCCGCACCGCCATCTCGCGGGCGCGGGTGGCCGCGCGGGCGAGCAGCACGGTGCCGACGTTGGCGCTCGCGATGAGGAGCACGAAGCCGGCGAGGAGCAGCAGCAGGCCGAGGAATCCGCCGACCGGAAGCGCGGTGCCCGCCGGCAGCGGCAGGAAGCGGCGTACATCCACCCCGCGGTCCCAGTCGAGCCCCGCGAGGCGGCCGGCGCGGGCGGAGACGGCGCTCAGCGCCGCGGCGACGCCCGCCGGCTCCATGCCGGGCGCGAGCCGTCCCACCAGCTCGAGCCAGACTGCGTTCGGGGTCGTGAGGTCGTTGCGCTGGTTGAGCAGCGGGCTCAGGGTCAGTGGTGCCCAGAGCGTCATGTCGATGCCGGCGAAGTGGCCGTGGAAGCCCGGCTCCGCGATGCCGATCACGGTGAGCGACTGGCCGTTGATGATGACCGTGCGGCCGAGGATCGTTGGGTCGGCGCCGAAGCGGCGGCGCCAGAGGCCGTCACTCAGGACCACCACCGGCGGGCCCCCCGGCCGGCTCTCCTCGGCGCTGAACAGGCGACCGAGCCCGGCCCGGGTGCCGAGCGTCGTGAAGTAGTCGGCCGAGACCAGCATGCCCATCTCGAGCTCGGGCTCCGCGCCGGTGCGGAGGCTCGCCGCGAGCATGTCGTACGCCGCGAGCGACTGCAGTCCGCTCTTCGCGCCCTCGAGTTCCTGGAACCCGGGATAGGAGAAGGCGTGGAAGCTCGAGCCGTTCTGGTCCAGGGCATGTACCGTGACCAGGCGGCCCGGCTCCACCACGCCGGCCGGGGGGCGGAGCAGCATCGCGTTGGCGACGCTCGTCATCGTGGTCGTGGCGCCGACGCCGAGCGCCACGGTGAGCACCGCGACGCCGGTCACGAGGCGGGCAGAGCCCACGGTGCGGAGCGCGGAGCGGAGATCCTGCCAGAACGTGTCCATCGGCGAGGTTCCTCGAGGGGGAGGCGGAGCGGGGGCGGTGAGTGCCGCCAGCCATTCGGCGGGGAGCGAGCGAAGCAGGTCCACCGCGCTGACCAGGCAGAGGCGCACGCGGCCCGATGGGGGCGCGTCGTGCCACGCGGCGGCGAACCAGGCGCTGAGTTCGGGCTCCGCCTCGCGCCGGAAGCGCCCCGGGAAGGCGCGGAGCAGCAGGCGGTAGCAGCGTTGGGCGGTGGTCGGGGGGACTATATCCACGCATGGATATACGTCACCTCCTGGCGGGCGTTTCACTCTGCACGAGCTTGCGAATAACCGAATAAATACCGAAGTTAAACCACGAAGAGCACAAAGACACGAAGGATGCCATGACCACCTACTGCGATGTCGCCCCCGGCCACGAGTGGCACGGCCCCTACCACGACCGCGAGTACGGCTTCCCGCTCCGCACCGACGCGGAGCTGTTCGAGCGGCTGATCCTGGAGATCAACCAGGCGGGGCTCTCCTGGCTCACCATCCTCAAGAAGCGGGCGGCGTTCCAGGCGGCGTACCGGGACTTCGATCCGCTGGTGGTGTCGCGGTTCGGCGCCCGGGACGTGAAGCGGCTGCTCAACGACGCCGGCATCATCCGCAACCGGCTCAAGGTGGAGGCGGCGATTGATAACGCCCGCACCCTGATCCGGCTCAGGCAGAGCCACGGCGGATTTCACGGCTGGCTGGCGGCGCATCACCCGCTGCCCAAGGACGACTGGGTGAAGCTGTTCAAGAAGACCTTCCGCTTCACCGGCGGCGAGATCGTGAACGAATTCCTGATGAGCACCGGCTGGCTGCCGGGGGCGCACTACGAAACCTGCCCGGTCTACCGCAAGGTGCTCAAGGCGGGGCCGATGTGGGCCACAACGACCGGGAACGGAGAACGGAGAACGGGGAACGGG
>CAZPER010000021.1:7886-54561 GCA_964585655.1 uncultured Gemmatimonadaceae bacterium
GAACGGGGAACGGGCGCGGCGGTTCCCATTCCCCGTTCTCTGTTCCCCGTTCGCCTGTCGCACCTGCTGGCCGACGACCGGGCCGGCCTCCTCCTGCTGTCGCAGGACGTGGCTTTCCTCGAGGACCTCGTCCGTCGTTCCGGCCCGGGCGACGTCTACGCCGAGCTGCGGCCCGGGAAGCATCGGCATCTGGTGGGCGCGGCGGCTCGACGGCTCGGCATCCCGTGCGTGGTCACTGGCGGGGTGATGTTCGCCAACGCCGAGGACTGGCAGCGGCACCGGCTCAGGGTGGCGATTGCCAGGAATGAAAGTCTGTCGGACATGGAAGAGGGCGGTCAGGCGGTCGGACGGTCGGACGGTCCCGCCGGGCCAGGCCATGCGATCGAACCGCCTAACCGACGAACCGCCGAACCGTCCGCCTGGCTCCGCCCCGCCGCCGACCTCGCCCGGCACTTCCCCGACTGCCCCGAGGCGCTGACCCTGGCCGACGAGCTGGCCGAGCGCTGCCAGTACCGGATTCCGATCGGGCGGGTCGTTGCGCCGCGCTTTGCCGAGGCGGACGACGCCCTGCTCCGGCTCCGCACCCTCGCCTATGAGGGAGCGCAGCGGCGCTACGGCACCATCGCGCCGATCACCCGGAACCGGCTGGAGCACGAGCTGGCGATCATCGGGCAGAAGGCCTTTGCCGACTACTTCCTGGTGGTGCACGACATCGTGCAGCACGGCCCCACCCACTGCGGTCGCGGCTCCGTCGCCAATTCCATCGTGAGCTACTGCCTCGGCATCACCCATGTGGACCCGCTGGGCGCGGGGCTCCTGTTCGAGCGGTTCCTCAACCCGGAGCGGAAGGACCCGCCAGACATCGACCTCGACTTCCCCTGGGACGAGCGGGACCAGATCCTGGCCTGGGTCTTCCGTCGCTACCCCCATCCCCGGGCGGCGATGGTGGCCAACCACAACTGCTTCCGGCTGCGCGGGGCGCTCCGGGAGGTGGCCAAGGTCCACGGCCGCCCGCCGGGGGAGATTCGCGAGATCACCCGCCGCTTCCCCTGGTTCAGCGACGAGGCCGGAGCCATCGAGGACTTGCTCGCCACTCATCCCAACTTCCAGGGGCTCGACCTGCCGAAGGTCTGGCAGGAGCTGGCCCGCATGGCGCAGCCGCTGGTGGGGACGCCGCGGCATCTCTCGCTGCACCCGGGCGGGGTGGTGATCGTGCCGACGGCGCTCACCGACTACGTGCCGGTGGAGCCGGCGGCCAAGGAGCTGGACGGACACCCCGACCTGACCGTCCCCGTCATCCAGTTCGAGAAGGACGGCGCCGAGGACGCCGGGCTGGTGAAGATCGACCTGCTGGGGAACCGCTCGCTGGCGGTGATCCGGGACGCGATCGCCGCGGTGGCGGTGAATACCGGGCGGAGGATTGACTACACCGCGAACGATCCCGACGATGACGAGCCCACCCGGGCGCTGTTCCGCACCGGGCGCACCATGGGCGTCTTCTATACCGAGAGCCCGGCGTCGCGGCAGCTCTGCGCCAAGTCCAGGGCCGAGAGCTTCGAGCTGCTGGTGCTCAACACCAGCATCATCCGCCCCGCCTCCAACCGCTACATCCGGACCTACCTGGAGCGGCTGCACGGCGCGCCCTACGAGCCGCTGGATCCTTCCCTGCGCGATACCCTGGCGGAGACCTTCGGAGTGATGGTGTACCAGGAGGACGTGGTGAATGTCTGCGCCGCGTTCGCGGGGCTGCCGCTCTCCACTGGTGACGGACTGCGGAAGGCGCTCTCCAAGAAGCGCCCGGGGAAGGCCCTCGCCGCCTACGCCGACGAGTTCTTTGCCGGCGCGCGGTCGCTGGAGCGGGACCCGGAGACGGCGGGGAAGGTGTGGGAGATGGTGCTCTCCTTTGCCGGCTACAGCTTCTGCAAGGGGCACTCCTGCTCCTACATCCGGGTGGCGCAGCACTCCTGCTACCTGCGGGCCCACTATCCCGCGGAGTTCATGGCGGCGGTGCTGGCCAACGGCGGCGGCTTCTACGCCCCGTTCGCCTACGTGGCGGAGGCGATGCGCATGGGGCTCACCGTGCGGCCACCGGACGTGAACGCGAGCCGGTTCCGCACCACCGGCGCGGGGGCGGAGGTACGGATCGGGTTCCAGTTCATCAAGGGGCTGTCGGCCGACGCCGTCGCCAGGATAGAGGCGGCGACGGGAGAACGGGGAACGGGGAACGGGGAACGGGGATGCGCGGTCCCGTTCTCCGTTCCCCGTTCTCCGTTCACTTCTTTGCCTGACTTCCGGGCGAGGACCGGCATCCAGCCCGACGACCTGCGGCTGCTGGTGAAGGTCGGCGCCTGTGATGCGATCGCCGCGGGGTGGACCCGGCCGATGATGCTGTGGGCGATTGATGCAGAGGTCGGGGAAAAGGGGAAACGGGGAAATGGGGAAACGGATGGCGGCACGGCTGCGGCCGCTTCTCCGCTTCTCCGTTTCTCCGCTTCCCCGGCGGTTTCCCTTCCCGCCCTGAAGGAGTACCGGCCCGACCGCCGCCGCCAGACCGAGTACGAGCTGCTCGGCTTCACCACCGACAGCCACCCGATGGCGCTCTACCGCGAACTCGTGGGCCGGCTCCGGATCGTGCCCAGCACCGAGCTGGAGCGGCACGTGGGACAGAGCGTCCTCTGCGCCGGGATGCTCACCACCTCCAAGCATGTGGCCACCCGGCAGGACGAGCCGATGGAGTTCGCCACCTTTGATGATGGCCACGGCCTGATCGAGTCGGTGCTCTTCCCGGAGATTTTCCGCCGCCGGGGCCACGTCTTGTATGACCAGGGGCCGTTCGTCTTTCGTGGCAAGGTGGAACAGGAGTTCGGCGCCATCAGCGTCACCATCACCAGCCTCGACCGGCTGGAGCGGCTGGCGCCGCGGTAGGTCGCCCGGCCACTTTTCAGCATGACCGTCCTCCCCACGCTCCACAAGCGGCGTCACCCCCTGGCCGACGGCCGGGCGCAGCGCACCCGGCTGGGCCAGGTTCTGCTTGACCGGTCGTTTCCCGAGGCCCTCGAGGGTGCGGGGCTCTGGCCGCTCCGGCCCACCGGAATCGAGACCCTGCAGGTCAACCTGGGGAAGAAGTGCAACCAGACCTGCCGCCACTGCCATGTGGACGCGGGGCCGGACCGCATCGAGGTCATGCCCAACGCGGTGCTCGACGCCTGCCTCGAAGTCCTCGCGGCGCACCCCATCCCGACCCTCGACATCACCGGCGGCGCGCCGGAGCTGCACCCGGAGTTCCGCCGGCTGGTCACCGCCGCGCGGGCGCTGGGCCGCCACGTGATCGACCGCTGCAACCTGACCATCACCCGGCTCCCCAACTACCGCTACCTCCCGGCGTTCCTGGCGGAACAAGGCGTCGAGATCATCGCCTCGCTCCCCTGCTACCAGGAGGGGAACACCGACGCCCAGCGGGGGGACGGCGTCTTCGAGGACTCGATCGCGGCGCTCCGGGAGCTGAACGCGCTGGGCTACGGCCAGCCGGGGAGCGGCCTGGTGCTCAACCTGGTGACCAACCCGCTGGGCCCCGCGCTGCCGCCGGCGCAGGAGAAGGCGGAGCCGGAGTGGCGGACCCAGCTCGCGAACAACCACGGGGTGGTGTTCAACCGGCTGCTCAACCTCACCAACATGCCGATCAGCCGGTTCCTCGAGAGCCTGGACGACGAGGGGCGGACCGCGGCGTACCTCGCGAAGCTGGAGCGGGCGTTCAACCCCGCGGCCGCCGCGCAGGTGATGTGCCGCAGCCTGCTGTCGGTGGGGTGGGATGGGCAGCTCTACGACTGCGACTTCAACCAGCAGCTCGAGCTGCCGGTGGAGTCGCGGGTGCCGCGGACCATCTTCGAGTTCGAAGCGGCGGCGCTCGCCGGCCGCGCGATCGCGGTGGCGCCGCACTGCTTCGGCTGCACCGCCGGCGCCGGCTCCAGCTGCGGCGGCGCGCTGCATGGCTGACGCCGCCGGCCGCCGGAAGCTGGCGGCGGTGGCGCTCCTGGTCGGCGTCATGCTGCTCGCCCTGTTCTTCGGCGGGCGGCGGCTGGCCGCCCTGCTCCCGGCCTTCGTGGAGCGGGTGACGGCGCTGGGGCCGCTCGCGCCGGTGATCTATGTGCTCTGCTACGGGGTGGCCGCCGTGGTGCTGGTGCCGGCGTCGTTGCTCACCATGGCGGCGGGGGCCGCCTTCGGCCTGGCGCTGGGGGTGCCGGTGGCGCTGGCGGGCGCCACCCTCGGCGCCGCGCTGGCCTTCCTGGTCAGCCGCCACCTGGCCCGGTCGCGGGTGGAGCGATCCCTCGCCGGCCATCCGGATTTCGCCGCGATCGACCGCGCCATCGGCCAGGATGGCCGGCGCATCGTCTTCCTGCTGCGGCTCTCGCCGCTCTTTCCCTACAACCTGATGAACTACGCCCTGGGGCTCACTACCGTCCGGTTCGGGGATTACGTCGTGGCTTCCACCGGCATGCTCCCGGCCACCGCCGTGTACGTGTACTACGGCAAGGTCGTGGGAGACCTCGCCGCCCTGGCGGCCGGCACGGCCCCGATCCGCGGCCCCTGGTACTACGCGCTGCTGGTGCTGGGGATCGTGGCGACGATCGGCGCCACGGCGCTGGTGACCCGCACCGCGCGGCGGGCGCTCCAGCAGGCGCATTCGCCGGGCAACCCTTGAGGAACCACGCGGGGACGCCGAACTTCCGTTCAACCCGCCCGCCATTCCATGCTGTCCCCGGGAGACTCCCCGTGCGTCGTCTGCCGCTCCTCCTCGCCGTCGTGCTCGCCCTTCCCCTCCAGGCCCAGGCCGCTCCCAAGGAGGTGGACGCCTACGTGACCCAGGCGCTCCGGCGCTTCGGACAGCCGGGGGTCGGGATCGCCGTGGTGAAGGACGGCAAGGTGGTGTTCCAGCAGGGGTGGGGGGTGCGGCGGGTGGGCGCGCCGGCCAGGGTGGATCACGAGACGCTGTTCCAGATCGCCTCCAACTCCAAGGCGGTCACCGCCGCGGCGCTCGCCATCCTGGTGGACGACGGCAAGCTCAAGTGGGACGATCCGGTCACCGACTACCTCCCCTGGTTCCGCATCGGCGGCGACGCGTACATCACCCGCGAGATGACCGTGCGGGACCTTCTGGTGCACCGCAGCGGGCTCTCCCTCGGCGCCGGCGACCTGCTCTGGTGGTTCGGCGACTTCACCCGGGAGGAGATCGCCCGCCGGATCCGGTACCTCACCCCCGCCACCAGCTTCCGCAGCCACTACGCCTACGACAACGTGCTCTACGTCGTGGCCGGCGAGGTGGTCAAGGCGGCGAGCGGCATGGAGTGGGACGACTTCGTCCGCAGCCGGATCTTCCAGCCGCTCGGGATGAAGCGCGCCAACACCACCGTGCGGGACTTCCGCCCCGGCGATAACGTCGCCGTCCCCCACGCGCGGGTGAGCACCACCGGCGCCATGGAGGCGATCGGCTGGGACACGGTGGACAACATCGGCGGCGGCGCGGCGGTCAACGCGAGCGTGAGCGACTGGGCCCGCTGGCTGATGGTGCAGCTCGACTCGGGCCGGGTGGATGGCGGCCATCGGCTGTGGAAGGAGCAGCAGACCCGGGCGATGTGGAACCCGGAGATCAACATCCCGGTCGGCATCCCCACCGGCGCCTTCGCGCCGCTCCGCGCCAACTTCAACGGCTACGCGCTGGGCTGGTCCATCCGCGACTACCGCGGCCTCAAGCTGGTCACCCACACCGGTGGCCTCGCCGGCATGCTCTCCCGGGTCTTCCTGGTGCCGGAGCAGAAGCTCGGGATCGTGGTGTTCACCAACGGGGAAACCAACGCCTTCAACGCCCTCGGCTGGTGGATGCTCGATTACTACCTCGGCGCCCCCCGCACCGACTGGGCGGCGGCCTTCGCGGAGGCGGGGGACGCCACCCTCGCCACCGACCGGGCCTTCGAGGATTCGGCCGCCGCCGCACGGAAGAAGGACGTGGGTCCGTCGCTGCCGCTCGCGGCGCTGGCCGGCCGTTACACCGATGCCTGGTATGGCGACGTCACCCTGACCCTCGAGGAGGGGCGGCTGGTCCTCCGCTGGAGCCGCTCCCCCGGACTCACCGCCGACCTCGAGCACTGGCAGTACGACACCTTCCGTGCCCGGATGCGGGTCAAGTACGCCGCCGATGCCTTCGTGACCTTTCAGCTTACCCATGAGGGACGGGTGGACCGCATGATGATGGCGCCGGTCCTCCCCTCCACCGATTTCAGCTTCGACTACCAGGACCTGCTGTTCCGGCCGGCGCCATGAGCCGGGGGAGAGTCACCATGCGATCCACCCGAATCCTGAGCTGGTTCGCCGGCCTGATGCTGCTGGCGGTGGCACTGCTCTTCGTGGCGGGGCTGCTCACGCCGCGGGAACACAGGGCCCGGAGCTGCATCTCGCTCAACCAGCCGGCGGAGAGCCTCTGGGCCGTGATGCGGAACATCGAGGGCACGCCGGCCTGGTGGCCGGAGCTCACCCGCGTGAGTCGGGTGGACAGCGCGGGCCGGGAGCGGTGGCGCGAGGAGATGGGGGACTGGACCACGACGGTGACGGTGGAGGAGACCGCACCGGGGAGCGAGTTCCACACGATCATCGAGGTGGCACCGGACAGCGTCTTCGGCGGGCGGTGGATCTACCAACTGACGCCCTCCCCCGTGGGGCAGACGGTCTGCGTCACCGAGGAGGGGTGGATCGGCAACCCGATCTTCCGCGTCATCTCCCGGATCATGGGACAGCACACCAATCTGGACAGCTACCTCACGGCGCTGGCCCGCCGGTTCGGCACTGACTACCGGCCGGAGCACCTCGACTGAGCCGCCCGTGAGCCGCGTCACGGGCCGCCACCGGCGCCGGCGCGTATCGTGCCACATCTCCCAACCGATACGGGCGGCGCGGCATCTCATGAAAGACCCCTGCATGCGTGGACGTATGCCTACTCCCCTCTCCCTGGCGCTGGCGCTGCTGCTCACCGCCTGCGATGCCGACGGCCGCCCCAACCCGACCGGCAACGACGCCCCGGTCATCACCATCACCAGCCCGGCGTCCGGCGCCAGCGTGCCGGAAAGCACGGCGGTGGTGTTCGCCGGCTCCGCGACGGACGCGGAGGACGGATCCCTCGCCGACACCACGCTCCGCTGGAGCAGCTCCATCGACGGGCTGCTCGGCACCGGCGACAGCCTGAGCCTCGCCACCCTCACGCCCGGGCAGCACACCATCACCCTCCGTGCCGACGACAGCGCGGGGGCCACCGGCAGCGCGACGGTGGTGGTCACCGTGGTGGGCACGGCCCCCGCCATCGGCCTGGATACCATCGTGCGGGGGCTCGACAGCCCGGTCTATCTCACCGCGGCGCCCGGGGACACTGCGCGGCTGTTCGTGGTGGAGCAGTCGGGGAACATCCGGATCATCCGGAACCGCGCGGTCGTGGCGACGCCCTTCCTCGACCTGACCGACTCGGTGAGCACCGGCAGCGAGCAGGGGCTGCTGGGGATGGCCTTCGCCCCCGATTACGCGACGACCGGCCGGTTCTACGTGAGCTACACCCGCCAGAACGGCAACTCCGTGGTGGCGCGGTACCTGGTCTCGGGCAACCCGGACCTCGCCGATCCGGCCTCGGGGGTCACGATCCTCGGCGTCACCCAGCCGTACTCCAATCACAACGGCGGGATGATCGCCTTCGGCCCTGACGGGTTCCTCTACTTCGGGCTGGGGGACGGCGGCGGCGGCGGCGACCCCGAGGAGACCGGCCAGGACCGCTCCGACCTGCTGGGCTCGCTGCTCCGCCTCGACGTCAGCGGCGCCGGGACCTACACCATCCCCGCGGGCAATCCGTACGCCGGCAGCACCTCGTTCCGGCCGGAGCTGTGGAACTGGGGGCTCCGGAATCCGTGGCGCTTCAGCTTCGACCGGCAGACCGGGGATCTCTACATCGCCGACGTGGGGCAGAACGCCTACGAGGAGCTCAACGTGCAGCCGGCGGGGAGCGCGGGGGGGGAGAACTACGGCTGGAACGCGATGGAAGGCACCCGCTGCTACCCGGAGAGCAGCCCCTGCAGTCCCATCGGACTCACCCTCCCGGTGCTGGATTACGATCACGGGGACGGCTGCTCGGTGACGGGCGGCTACGTCTACCGCGGGAACGACGTGCCGAGCCTCGCGGGGCACTATCTCTACGCCGACTATTGCAGCGGCTTTGTGCGGAGCTTCCGCTACCAGGGGGGCCAGGCGGTGAGCCGGCTGGACCGCAACGCGCTCCGGCCGGGCGGGAACATCACCAGCTTCGGGGAAGACGCGCGGGGGGAACTCTACATCCTGACCGGCAACGGCGGGGTGCACCGGATCATCGCCCGCTGACGGCGGGGGCCGGGGACCGCTAGCTTCCTGGCACCCCGGCCCCGCTCCCATGCCCGACGCCGCCACACTCGCCACCCTGCAACAGCTGGCCGCCGCCCTCCCCGAGACGGCGCTGTTCGGCACCTCCTCGTGGACCTATCCCGGCTGGACCGGGCTGATCTACGACAAGGAATACCCGAAGACCGGTGCCACGGCCCGGATGCTCGAGGAGTACGCCCGCTATCCGCTGTTCCGCACCGTGGGCATCGATTCCACCTTTTACGCCCCCGCCACCGCCCGCACCCTCGAGAGCTACGCCCGCGCCCTGCCTCCCGGCTTCCGCTGCGTAAGCAAGGTGTGGGACCGGATCACGGTGCACACCCTGCCCAAGGCGCGCTACAAGACCCAGGGGGGTGAGGCCAATCCCGACTTCCTGAACGCCGAGCTGTTCAAGGCCGAGGTGCTGGCGCCGTTCCAGGAACACTTCGCGGATCATCTCGGGCCGTTCGTCTTCGAGTTCCAGACCATCGCGCGCGCGGCGAAGCTCACCGGCCAGGCGTTCGCGGACCTGCTGGACCGGTTCTTCTCGCAGCTGCCGCGGGAGGTGCCCTACGCCGTGGAGCTGCGAAACCAGGAGTTCCTGGTGCCGCCCTACTTCGCGGTGCTCCGGGAGCACAACGTGGCCCATGTCTTCAACTCGTGGACCCGCATGCCGCCGATCGGGGAGCAGCTCGACATCCCCGGCGCGCTCAGTGCCCCGTTCACGGTGGCGCGGGTGCTGCTCCGGCCGGGACGCACGTACAGCGAGGCGGTGGACGCCTTCGCGCCGTACGACCGGATTCACGACCGCAACCCGGAGCTCCGGGCGGACGTGGCGCGGCTCATCCGCATGGCGGCGGAGCTCAGGATCCCGGCGTATGTGCTGGTGAACAATCGGGCGGAGGGGAGTGCGCCGCACACCATCGCGGCGATCGCGCGGCTGCTGGCCGCTGGTACAGAGTAATCAACCACAAAGCGCACGAAGGACACGAAGCGTCCGGATACACTCCGGTTCCCTTCGTGTCCTTCGTGACCTTCGTGGTTGATTCGACCGGGTGTCGGGGTCAGACCGCCGCGCGGCGGGCGCCGCGGCGCTTGGCCACCGCGCGCCGCTTCCGGGGACCTTCCTCCACCGGGCTCTGCGCCAGCGCATGGGCCGCCGCCGCCAGTCGGATGCCGCGGCTCGCCGCCTGGCTGCCGTGGACACTGGCCTCGACCCACCGGCCGAAGGGCGCCTGCTCCCCCGTCAGGAAGGGACGGGCGGCGCGGGTGTCGAGCGCCGCCTGGCGCTCCGATTCGGGGAGCTTGAGGACGATCGCTTCGTCAAAGAGGAACGCGAACATCCGGCCGTGGGTGAAGAACGCCTCGGCGCCGAACATGCGCTTGGTCGAGACCTCGGGCATCGCGCGAATCGCCGCATGGACGACCTCGTACGCATCGCTCCTCGTGCGCGCCACAGTCCGCTCCCGGTCCGATGATGCCAGAAAATGGGTCGCTAACGTACCACCCGAGGGCTGGTGGCGCCAGCACGCCCGCTCCCGAAGAGCGACCGTACGGGCCCCGGGCCCCCACCCATGAAATGGCAGGATCGGGGCCATCGCGCCGTGTCATGAACGGCGCCGGATCTGGCGGTGGGGGCGGGAGTTGGCGGGCGGTGAGGTAGCGCACTGCTGCGGGAGGATGGCCCGGCGTGGCGGTGGGGCCACATCGTGCAGGCCCGGGGCGGGACGGTTCAGGCCGGGAGCAGCGGCTCCACCCCGGCAATGGCGCAGAGCCGGAGCACGGTCTCGCCGATCTTGTTGTTGGGCGTCGAGGCGCCGGCGGTGATGCCGATCCGGGTCGCGCCCTCGAGCCATCCGGCCGGCACCAGTTCCTCCGCCGCCTTGATCATGGGCTGGTGCCGGAGCCCGCCAGTCTCGAGGTCGATCGAAGTGGCGTCCTCGATGTGATAAGTCCGCACCCCGCGCTCCCGGGAGAGCGCCGCGAGGTGGGTGGTGTTGCTGGAGTTGTACCCCCCGACCACCAGCATGAGGTCGAGCGGCTCCTCCAGCAGCCGGAGCACGGCGTCCTGCCGCTCCTGGGTGGCGGAGCAGATGGTGTCGAAGGTGCGGAAGTGCGCGGCGACGCCGGCCTCCCCATGCCGCCGCGCCATGCTGGCCCGCACTTCCCGCGCGATCGCGAGGGACTCCCCCGACAGCATGGTGGTCTGGTTGGCCAGCCCCACCCGCTCGAGGTCGCGGGCGAAGTCGAACTCCGGCGACATCGCGTGGGCGAAGCGGTCCTGCAGCGCGTCCGCGCCCACCGTGCCCTCGATGAAGTCGCAGACCAGCCGGGCCTCGTCCATGTCGAACACCACCAGGTAGCGGCCCCCCGGATACCGCGTCACCTGGCTCGCCGTCGCGCGGGTCTCCTCGTGGAAGTACTTCCCGTGAATCAGCGCCGTGTATCCGTCCCGGGCGTATTGCTCCACCCGCTTCCACACATTGAGGACCGAGCCGCAGGTGGTGTCCACCAGCACCGCGCCCAGCGCCCGGAGCCGCTGGAAGTCCTGCACCGTGACCCCGAAGGCGGGGAGGATCACCACGTCCTCGGGCCCGATCGGGGTGAAGTCGAAGCCGCCATCCGCCCGCCGGGCCAGGATGGTGATGCCCATCGCGGTGAGCTTGGCGTTCACGTGGGGGTTGTGGATGATCTCCCCCACCAGGAAGAGCCGCTTGTCGGGGAACTTGGTGCGGGTCTCGTAGGCGTATTCGACGGCGCGGTCCACCCCGTAGCAGAAGCCGAACTCGCGCGCCAGGCGGAAACTGAGCGGCCCCGCCGTGAGGCGATAGTCGCCGGCGCGGAAGGCGTCCACCACCGCGCTCGAATAGTCGCTGGTGAGCTGGCCCTCGATCGCTGCCTTGAGCCCGAAGCCCTTCCGGAAGTAGCCGTCGGTCATGGCCGGGAAGTTACTCGCCCTGGCGCCTGGGTGCCGAATCGGCGAGGGGCGGAGAATCGGCGGAGGGCGCTGACGCACTGATGGGCACCGAGTCGGCGGGGCACGGGGTGTCCGCCACCAGCCCGGTGGCGCGGCCGGTGACCAGGAGCGTGTCCTCTCCGTCGAGGCCGCGCAGCCGGAACCCGAACCGGGCATCGTACCCGCTTCCCGTGCGCGCCAGTTCCAAGGTACCCGAGTCGCTCTGGAACGCCGCCATCCGCTCGTCGGTGAACCACCGCGCCGCCGCGGCCACCCCCGGCCGCACCGCCGTGTCGATCCCGGGGTCAAAGGACTGGAACGCCCCGGCGCTCAGGCTGTCCCCGGCGGGAAAGAGCACCAGCCCGAAGCCCTGGTCGGCGCGGATCGCCATGACCTCGAGCCGCGCCCCCGCCGGGCACCAGGCCACGCGCGCGCTGGCGGCGATGGCGCCGGTGTCGGTGCCGGTCCACGCCGCCTCGATCCGCGGACCGGTTCCGCTCTGCTCGCAGCCGGAGAGCCACAGCACGATGCCGGCGAGGGACAGCGCGCGTGCCGGGGCCGGGAGGGGAAATCGCATGGGCGGGAACCTAGGCGGTGCCGGGGCAAATGCCAAAGGGGCGCCATCACGCCGCGACGCCCGCCGGCCACGGGGGCCGGCGGGCGTCAGGGCGGGCGGCGCCGACTAGAACCGGTAGCCGAATCCGGCGCCGATCACGAACGGGTTGACCTTGAGCTCGTAGGCGAGGGTGCTGCCCGACTTCACGTCAGTCTTGATGTAGACATACTTGCCGTCAACGTTGAACACTCCGCGCTCGCCGATCGGCACGTCGAACCCGGCGTTGAAGGCGTAGCCGACGCTGGTGGAGAGATCCAGCGCCTCGAGGCCGCCGGACTTGCCGTAGAAGATCGTGAGGTTGGCGCCCGCGCCCACGTACGGATCGAAGCCCCCCTTGGCGATCGGGTGGAACTGCAGCACCAGGGTCGGGGGCAGGTGCTGCACCGTCCCCAGGCTGGTGCTCCCCGCCTTGACTTCCTGCGACGCGGTGGCCAGCACCAGCTCCACCGACAGGTACTGGTTGAGCCGCCGGCTGATGTCCACTTCGACCGTGGCGTCCGACTCGACGTCCAGCCCGGAGGGCTTGCTCGACGCATTCGGCGCCACCACGATGCCGCGCGCCCGCACCAGCCAGGGATGGCTGGTCTGGGCCTGCAGGCCGCCGACGCTCAGAAGGAGGAGACCCAGGGACAGCCCGACGCGAACACCACGCATACCCGCTCCAGTGGAAAAAGGTTGAGCGGAATGTGGTCCGGGCGGCTGAAGCCGGGGTGAAGCCCGCCCCAAGAATCTGTTAGGGGCGGGGCGAATGCCGGCGCGGATTCACGGGAATCCGGGAGTCGGAATTCACTGGAAGAGGCTCCGCACCACCAGGTCGAAGCGCAGACCGCGCCCCCCCTCGCTGATCGGGTGGCTCAGGTCGAAGCGCAGCAGCCCGCCGAGGAGGCCGAGCCCCACACCACCCCCGGAGAGCAGCCGCGAACGGAACAGCCCGGAGGCCGGCGCCGACTGGCCCGCGTCCACAAAGAGATAGGGGCGGAAGAAGCCGCCGCTCATGGGCCAGTCGACCTGTGCCGCCCAGAGAGCCTGGCCCCGCCGCGTCCCATAGTCAAAGCCGCGCACCGTTTCCTGCCCGCCCAGCCGGAACGCCTGCTGCGGCAGCGGATCGTTGCTGGTGATCCCGGCTCGCAGCGTCAGGGTCGGCACCGACCGGCCGGTCCAGAGTGCGCGCCGCACACTGCCCCAGGCGCGCACCGTGCCGCGATCCTCGTTCGCCAGCAGGTCGGCGGCGAGGGTCCATCGGGAGCGGAACAGCCCGCCATCCACCCGAACCTCCGCGCCGCCAAAGGTGCCCTCCTCGATCGGCGGGTTCGGCGGGTACCGCCCGGTGCCCCCAATGGCGTCATTCAGCCAGTTGCGGGCCTCCCGCCGCACACTCCGCTGGTCTTCCACCCGCAGGGTGGTGCTGAGCTCGATCCCCGTGCCGAGCGCGCTCTCGCGCCGGAGCGAGCCGCCATGGACCAGGTGATAGTCGGCGTCGTCGTGACCGACGAAGAGCGCGTTGAGGCTGTTGCCGAAGCCGTTGCCGCGCCCGAAGGGGTCGCTGCTCGCGAGGTCCCGCTGCCCGCGCAGGGTCCAGCGTGCCCCCGGCGCCTCCCGGATCACCGACAGCCTCGCCATCACCCGCTCATCGGAGAATCCGAAGCGGGCATCGGCCCGGAGGGTGGTGAACCCGGAGTTCCACTCGTAGCCCAGCCCCGGCGCCGCCCCCTGCACCCGGTTGAAGCGCACCCGCTCCGGCAGCCGCTCCCAGGTGAAGCCGTTCCCCGGCCGCCCGGTGAGTTCCCGCGGCAGGTCCACCGCCATCCGCTCGAGGTCCGACTGAATCCCCCGCACCGCCCGGTCGCTCGCGGGGTCGTCGCCGAGGGTGAGGGCATCACCCCAGGCGCCGTACTCAGCCAGCGAGTCCGCCGGGGCGCGATGGATCTCGTAGCGGCCGTTCTGCCACCAGCCGGCATCATCCCGCGGGAGCGAGTCCTCGGGGATCTCCGAGCCGTCGCGGCGCCGGCGCCGCTCCGTTCGCAGCGAATCCCGCCGCACCGCGGCCAGCGTCTTGAGGCTGTCGGGGTCGCTGACCTGGTCCGGGGGCGGGAGCAGGAAGACCAGCGGCCGCCCGGTGTTGATCTCGTAGTCCTCGAACGTGGTGCGGGCCTCGAACGGCACGACCAGTTCGCCGAGCCACGGCAGCTCCACCCGCCCCGACACCGTCTGGCGGTAGGGCATCCAGTAGCGCTCCCCCTGGAGCGCGTACTCGAGGTCGGCGTCGAGGGTGAGGATCCGGCTCACGATGCGGTTGATCCGCTTCGCGTCCCGGGCCGGCTCGTCGGGATCCACCCAGAGTTCGGTCCCCACGAACCGGAAGCTGATCCGGGCCAGGTCGGCCTCGGCGGCGTCGAACCAGAGCCGGCCCGCCACCAGCGCCGCTCCCTTCTTCCGGGGCAGCACCTCCACCGCGATCAGCTTCACCCGGCGCCCGTCGGTGGTAGCGTACTGCACGCTGTCCGTCACCGCATAGCGGTACCACTCCGGCGCGCCGGCGGCGAGGGGATGGATCGCGGCCCGGGGCGGCACGTCGTTGCCGAACACCCGGATCGAGTCCCCCAGCCCACGCGGGAAGAACCACGGCTGGTCGAAGGTGCTGTTGAGCCGCATGGTGTTGGAGCGCGCCGCGGCTCGGCGGCCAAGGATGTCCACCCGGAGGTCGTTGGGCTGGGCCCACTGCACGGTCCCCTCCTGCTCCTCCACCGCCGCATTCGGCACCTCGGCCCAGCGGCGCCGCCCGAGGCCGAAGGAGAGCCGGTACCGGAACCGGGCCAGGTAGTCCCGCACCGATTGATCCGAGGTGGCGTGGCGTGCGATGGCCCGCTCGATCAGCGCGCGAGTCGCCTCATTGGCGAAGGGAGGGGTGGTGTCCGGGGGCGCCGCGACGAGCGCAAGGAGCAGCGGCAGCATGGCCAACGGTAACCTCGAGTGGGTCGGACGGGAACGGAAAGGGCGGACCCGGAGGTCCGCCCCGCGATTTCATGACGGCCCGCGACTCAGGCCAGCGGCTCGCTCCCGGCGGCTGTCTTGGCCCAACGGCTGCGACCGTCCCGGTGCAGCCCGTAGGCCTTGAGCCGGCGCCACAGCGTGGTGCGGCTGATCCCCAGGTGCTTCGCGGTCTCGGCCAGCTTCCAGCCGTGCTGGTCCAGGGTGCGGACGATCGCGTCCCGCTCCCGGTCCGCCAGGGTTGAGGGACCATCCACGCCGGGGATGAACATCGCCTCGCCAAGCTCCAGCGCGCCGACGCGGAGCGGCCGCAGCCGGCCGCCCATCGCGGCGAGGCGGGGCAGCAGGTTCTGGGCGTCATCCACCGGGTCGAGGAGTTCGGCCAGGGCTTCCCGGGCCTGGGTGTTGGCGTACAGGACCTTGCCCTGTGGATCGAACACCACAACGCCCTCGCTGAAGCCGTCGAGGAGGGCCTTGGCAAGGGGGGAAAACACTGATGGTGCAGGCGTATGTGTATCCGGCATGGCTCGTTCTACGGTTTGGCGCAAAAGGTGGTTTCAGGATGCGTCTATCCCGGTGACGACTGGGAGGGGGCTGGGATGGACACCTTACATCCCCCTTACTCCACCCCGGCGGCCCCGAGCCCCGCCGGGCTGGCCTCCCGCCGCTCCGCCCGGATCACCAGCCCCAGTCCCGCAAAGATGGCGAGGCCCGCCACCAGCGTCCGGGGCGAGATCCCCTCATCCGGCAGTACCAGGGGGGAGACCAGCGCGGCCAGCAGCGGTTGAAGATAGATAAATGAGGCCACCGTCTGGGGAGAGACCCGCCGCAGGGCCCACAGGTTGAGCAGGTAGGCGAGAATCGTGGGGAACAGGACGATGAAGCCCACCAGCCCCCAGGTGCCCGGAGCGATCACGCCACCGGTGACCCCGTCGAACGCGGTCCACCCGAAGGGCACCACCCCGAGCGTCGCGAAGGCCATGATGTAGGTGCTCGTGGTGATGGCGTCCAGCCGGCGGAGGAGGGGCTTGGAGAGCAGGAAATACCCCGCGTAGCAGACCATCGCGAGCAGGATGAGCAGGTTGCCGAACGCCACCCCGGGCGCAAAGGAGAGCCGGTCCGGTCCCACCAAGTACACCGCGCCGGCGCCGGCCAGCGCGATCCCCCACAGCTTGAGAGCCGAGGGCCGCTCCTGCCCCAGCAGCACCGCGCCCAGCACGGTGAACACCGGCGCGGTGGTGGTGAGGATGGTCGCGTTGATGGCAGTAGTGTGGCTCAGCCCGAAGACGAACAGCGTCTGGTTGCCGGTGACGCCGAGCAGTCCGCACAGCGCCACGTGCAGGAGGGTACGCCGATCCCGGATCCAGGGCCCGCCGCGGGCGGCATTGAGCAGCAGGAAGGCGCCGGCCGCGCCCACCACCCGGCAGAACACCAGCAGCCCGGCCGGCACCGTCTGCAGCACCAGCCGGCCCACGATCGCGTTGCTGGCAAAGAGAACCTGCACCACCACCAGCGCCAGCCAGGCGCCACGCGTTGAGCCCGCCCCGCTCATCGGCGCCGGTGGCGCGGGGGCTTGAACCGGGAGCGGCGCTCCTGCTGCTCCGCCTGCCGGAGCGCCGCGCGCAACTCTTCCAGCGTCTCGGCAAGCAGCGCCGGCCGGTTGCCCCGCGCCACCGCAAAGCGGAGCGGACGGTCCACCGCGGGGAGGTCCGCTTCTGTCAGGCGCCGCGCCTGCCCCTCCCGCAGCTCGAGCCGCGCCACCCCGGCGCCGTTGGCGATCTCATAGCGGAGCGGGACCGTGTCCCCGAAGACCCGCGCGCTGCCGGGGAGGGCCTGTAGCCGGGCGCGGATCGGCTCCGGCACCAGTGACGCGGTCTCGAGGGTGACCGGGGTGCCGAGGAACTTCCGCCAGCCGGTGACGCCCAGGAGCTGCTCCCGCACCCGGGCGCGGACCGCGTCCGGGCTCGCCGCCTCGAGCGACCCGCCCGACCGCCGCCACAGTTCGGCCAGCTCCTGCGCCGAGCGCCGCAGTCGCCCCTGGCTCGGGTGCACCGTCTCCCCGGCGAGGAGCAACCGCGCCAGCGCGTCGGGGAGGAGATCGTGGAACTCCGGCGAGACCGGATCCGCGAGCGGCTCCACCAGGGTGTCCAGTTCGAAACCGAAGTAGCTGAGCCGCTGCCGCACCACGAGTCCCTGGTGCTTCCGTGGACCGCCCACCTCGAGCTCCGCCGGCCCCCGCCGCGCGAAGCGCCGGATGAGGTCGTACGGCAGCGTGGTTCCTTCGATAGCCGCGCGCGGCACCCCGAACTTGTCGGCGAAGAAGCGCAGGTTCCCCGCCACCGCGCCCCAGCTCCCGGCCACCGAGTTGCGCGAGACCCGCGCCTCCTGGCCATCGGCGGTGTGCTCGTCGATCACGAGGTCGAAGGGCATGATGCGGGCGAGCAGCTCGAGCCAGCCGTCGCGCAGCTCGCCGCCGGCGTAGGGGAGCTTCGCTGGAAGCGGCAGCTCCAGGGCGCGGTACACCGAGGCGGTGCCGAGCGCGATATCCTCGATCGCCTTGACCAGCACCCCGCGCGCCGTGGCCCACTCGTCCAATCCCGCCTCGTCGAACCGGTGTCGGGGCAGGCCGTACACCTCGCCCAGCGACGCGAAGCGGTTGACCGCCTCGGCAAAGAGGTTGTAGGCCGTGAGGTGGTCGCTGCCGTTCACCCGCACCCCTTCGAGGTCCCGCTCCTCGCGGGTCATCCGGTGCAGGGAATCGATGTTGGAGCAGACCGCCACCACCGGGGCCAGCGCCGCGCCGGCGTGCACCAGCAGCTCGCCCCAGGCCCGGTCGACCGGCATCGCCTCCACCTCGCGGCCGTAGCGCGTGAGCTTTCCCTGCTCCACCAGCCCCCGGTCGGTGAGCCGCGCGAGCGCCTTGCGGTAGGCGGCGCGGTCGAGCGGCACCGGCAGGTCCAGCTCACTCGCGTCCACCCCCAGGGCGGCGCAGGTGATCGCCACCCGCTCCGCATCACCGGCAAGCTGGAATTCGGGAGGCGTGGGCCGGAGCTTCTCGAACACCAGCTCCCGGTCGGAAAGGATGAACACCTGGCCGTCCGCCACCCGGCCGTGCACCCGTCCCGCCATCTGCAGGATTTCGTTCGCCCCGAGATACAGCCGATGCAGCACGTTCCGGCCCCGGTCCACCACGTTGCTGTAGCGCGCGTCGTAGATCACCACGGTGTCGAGGCCGCGGATATTGAGCGCCGACTGGCCGGCCGCGGTCATCGCGAGCAGGAAGGGACGCCGCGCCTCCTCCTCAAGGAACGGGCGGATCACCCGGATCGGCTCACCGCCGTGATAGAACGCGGCGTTGAGCCGCGGCCACCGCTCCCCGAGCCCGCGCGCCAGCTGCTCCACCTCGGCGCGGGTGGGCACGAACACCGCCACCCCGCGCCGCTCCTTGATCACCCAGCGCAGGAACTTGTCGTCGAGGAACTCCTCCGCCCGCTTGGGCAGCACCTTGACCTTGGCCCGGAGCGCCGGGTCGAAGGCGGTGGTCTCCAGTACTTGGGTCGAGTCGAGGTAGCGGGCGTAGAACGCGGGATCCACCGTGGCCGAGAGCCAGATGAATCGGCACCCGGCCCGCTTCCCAAGCGCGAGGCAGAGCTCCAGCTCGGCGGAGGTCTGGTGGATCTCGTCCACGATCAGGGTGTCGCGGCGGCTGATGAGGTCGTCCTCGAACCAGCGCCGCGCGATCCCCGTGGTCACGATGACCACGTTCCAGCTCGGCGTCTCGGGCGTCGCCTCCCGCTCCCGATTGACCACCCCCACCCGAAGCGGCGCCTGCAGGATGGATTCGGCGATGGGCCGGATGCCGAGGGTCTTGCCTGTTCCGGTGCCCGCCACGATCCCGAAGCCCTGCCCGGAAGCGGCGAGGGCGCGCAGCTCCGCGCCGTGCGTCCGCTCCAGCAGGGTCTCGATCCCGCTCAGGCCGAGGCCGAGCTCGATGGTCTCGCAGGCGGCGCGGGTGGGAGCGATGACGATAACCCGGCCATGGGGATGGGCCGCGTGCCGCCAGGCATCGATGTCGGGGGGGAGGAGGTGATCGCGGGTGGGATGCACCCCCCTAATGTAAGGGCGCCCCTTGTGGGCGCCCGTTTCCTGCCACGCTACCTCGACTCGATCTAGCCGCCTCGCCGCTAGTTCCGAACGAAAGTGATGGTCACCCGGCGCCGGGACTGGGCCACGGAATCCGCCGGGGCGACCTCCACCCGCACCACCGCCAGCGAGGTCTGGCTCACCGCCGGGGCTTCGAGTCCGGGCGGCGGCAGCCGCGTCAGGGCCTCCCGGCTCGGCTCGGCATGGAGCACCCGGGCCGTGGCGGTCAGGTGCGCCCGACCCTGTCCCGCGAGGCCCCCGGGGAGGATGCAGAACGCGAGAAGGAGGAGCCCGGCCACCATGAGGGAGGGGCGGCGGGAGTGAACAGCGGGCAGACCTTCGCAGTCCGCGAGGCGGAGGGGGTGATAGGGGTCACGACCTGGGCCGCGCCGATTCGGGTAAAGCCGTTGCAGTGTCAGCACTTGCGCCATCCAGACCAGGGGCCGTTCCGGTGACCAAAAGGCGCCTCAAGGTGTACAAGACATTGACACGTTGAAGTGCCGGTTTGCCAACGACTTACCGCGCGGTCACAGACATCTTTGAACACGCGGCACGGTGGTTGCCCTCCCCCGGCCCCAGGAGCAGCAACTCCTGGGACCTGCAGTCCGATACGACCACACACACCAACAGCGAGGGAAGGGCAATGCGCATCTTGACCAAAGTATCGGCCGTCGTCGTCGCGTTCTTGAGTCTGAACGCCGCCGCGGCCAGCGCCCAGAGCGCGAACATCAACGCCACCGCCACCGTGTTCCAGGCGATCACGGTCACGGGGGCCCGGGACCTGGCCTTCGGGAACGTCTTCCCGGGCGTGGCCAAGACCGTCGTGGTGAGCGACGCGACCAGCGGCCGCTTCGACCTGACCGGCCAGAGCAGCGGGAACGTCAACGTCAGCTTCACCCTGCCGGCCAACCTGACCAGCGGCGCCAACAACCTGCCGATCGGCACCTGGTCCGGCTGCACCAACGGCACCAACACCACCACCGGCTGCACCAGCTTCACGCCGTCGGCTGGCGCCACCGCCTCCGCCTTCAGCGGTGCCGGCGCGCTCTTCGTGTGGGTGGGTGGCACCGTGTCTCCGGCCGCCAACCAGGCCGCGGGCGCGTACACCGGCGTCGTCACCCTGACGGCCGCCTACTTCTGAACCCCTGATCAGGGCGTTCCGGGCGACTCACGGGTGACCTGGACACGGCTATCTTGCTCGTGTCCTTCACCCGTGGGCCCTCCCCCGGACTCCCCGCATGCGCCGATGCGCCTTCCTCCTCCTGTCCGCCCTGCTCGCGGCCGCGCCGCTCGCGGGGCAGTCCACGGTCACCGGCGTCCGGGACCTGGCCTTCGGCGTGGTGATCCGCGGTGTCCAGACCACCGTGGCGCCGACGGATCCGGTCAAGAGCGGCCGGTTTTACGTCCGCCATGTGCTCAACGGGCGGGTCCGGGTCCAGTTCAATCTGCCCACCCGGCTCACGCGGGTCGGCGGCGGGGGCAATCTCACGATCAACTTTCCGAACAACGGCGCCATCGCGCAGGGCACGGCGGGCAACAGCGTCCCCGTCACCTTCAACCCGCACGCGGCCCAGACCTTCAACCTGACCACCAGCCCGGACTTCTTCGTGAACCTCGGGGGACGGGTCTCGCCGGCGGCGAACCAGGCCACCGGGAACTACATCGGCACCGTCACCCTCACCGTCACCTTCTTCTAGGCCTCATGCGCGGCATCTCGCTCGGCCTCATCGTCGTCCTTGGCTGGGCCCACGGGGCCGCCGCCCAGGGCGTCGTCGTCGCGCCCCACGCCGTGTATCTCGACCACCGCACCCGGAGCGCCTCCATCACGCTCTACAACCCCGGCGCCGACGCGGCCGAGGTCGAGATCGCCTCCATCTATGGGTACCCGGTGACCGACTCGCTCGGTCACTTCATGCTGCACATCCCCGACTCGGTGGATGCCACGATGCCGGCCGCCAATGGCTGGATCGAGGCCTTCCCCCGCCGGATGACGATTCCACCGTTGTCCCGCCAGACCGTGCGCCTGCTGGCCCGGCCGCCCCAGGGACTCACCGATGGCGAGTACTGGTCCCGGGTGATGATCACGGCGCGCGGCGCGGCCCCGGTCGCCAGCGCGGACACCACCGGCATCTCCATCGGCCTCTCGCTCGAGGTCCGGACGATCATCCCGCTCACCTACCGGAAGGGCGCGCTCTCCTCCGGGGTGGCCATCACCGGCCTGACCGTCACCCCCGCCGGGGACTCGCTCGATGTCCGCGCCCGGCTGGAACGCCAGGGTACCGCGGCCTACATCGGGACGGCGCGCGGCGCCCTCCTCAATGCCGCCGGCAAGACGGTGGCTCGCTTCGAGGAACCGGTGGCGGTGTACTACGACGCCACTCCCGGCTTCATGCTGCCGGTCGCCGGCCTGCCGGCGGGGAGCTACCAGGTGCGGCTCGAGCTGGTGAGCGAACGCCCGGACATCTCTCCCGAACTGCTCCTGCGCGCGCCCCCGGCCCGCGACTCCCTCGAGGTGCGGCTGCCATGAAGCGGCTCGGCCTGCTGCTCGCGCTGGTCCTGGCGCCCGGGCTCCGGGCGCAGGCGCCGGAGCGGGTGCTGGTCGAGCTGCAGCTGGGCCGCATCGCGAGCCGCACGGTCGAGGCCTACCGGGCCGGCGAGGACGCGCTGGTGCCGCTGGGCGTGTTCTTCGAGCTGGCCGAGCTCCGCGCCACCCGGGGCCCCAATGGCGCCCTCGAGGCCATTGTCCAGCCGGGTAATGTGCCGCTGATCATCGAACCCGCAAGCCAGACCATGCGGTTCGGCAAGGAACGCATCCCCCTCGGCCGGGACGAGGTCCTCGCCGCCCCCGGGGAGACCTACCTGAGCACCGCGGTCCTGGGCCGGCTGCTCCGCCTCGACTGGGCGGTGAGCTGGGCCGACCTGCAGGTGACGGTGATCGACCCCGACCAGCTGCCGATCGCCCGCCGCATCCGCCGCGAGGCCATGCTCGGCGCCCGGCTCCCCGGCGTCAGCGTCAACAGCTTCGCCGCCCTCCGCCTGGGGCTGGAGCGGCCCCGGGTGAACGGCATGGTGCTCGACTACTCCCTGCTCACCCCGACCACGGGCATCGACGGCGCGGCCTACTCGACGCTGCTCGGCCTCGACGTCTTCGGCGGGTCGTTCGCCCTGGGCCTCACCAGCCAGAACGGCCCTTCGGAGGCGCCGCGCGCCGAGGCCTCGTGGAACGGCGTCTGGCGGGAGAACCGCTGGGTGAGCCAGGTACGCCTGGGGGACGGCTTCGCGACCGGGCCCCGGGGCCGGAGCCTCCGCGGCTTCTCGGTCTCCAACAGTCCCTTTGCCCGGCCCTCGGTGCTGGGCAACGTGCCCTTCGCCGGAGAGCTGGGCGCCGGCTGGACCATCGAGGCTTACCGCGGCGGCCGCATCGTCGGGTTCGACTCGGTCAACGCCCTGGGCCAGTTCTCGTTCGACGTCCCGGTGCAGTATGGCGAGAATCCGGTGGACTTCGTCGCCTACGGCCCCTTTGGCGAGATCCGGGAATTCAACCGGACCTATCGGGTCCGCAACGACGGCCTGCCGGCGCGGTCCTTCGAGTACGCCGCCTCCGCCGGCCAGTGCCGCACCGATCGCTGCGGCGCCACCGCCAACGTCGACCTGCGCTACGGGCTCAGCAACCGGTGGGTGGCGCGCGCCGGCATGGACCAGTTCTGGCGCGACAGCCTCGACAACCTCTCACATCCGTACGTCGGCGTGGCGGGCTCGATCGGCAACGCGTTGTCCCTCGAGACCGAGCTGGTGGCCGACGCCGTGCTCCGGGGCGCGGTGCGCTTCGAGCCGACCATCAACCTCCAGCTCCAGGCCGAGGCGTTCCGCTTTGCGCAGGGCGTGGCGGACCCGCTGCTCACGCCGATCGGGCGGGAACGGCAGTTCACCCTCAACGCCTTCTTTCGGCCGGTCCCGCAGTTCGGGGCGACCTACCTCGAGGCGGGCCTCGACCGGATCTCCGGCAGCGGTGGCGACATCACCAGCGGCCGGCTGGGCGGGTCCACCCAGATGGCCGGCGTCCGGCTGCTGCCGGCGGTGCGGTTCCAGCGGATCTCGAGCCTCGCGGCGCGACCCACGACCCAGACCTTCCTGAGCCTCAACACCTTCGTGCTGCCCCAGCCGAGCCTCGGCCCGACGCTCGGGCTGTTCACGGCCCGCACCAGCCTCGAGATCGAGCCCGGCGTCGGGGCCTCGAGCGCCTCGGGGTACCTCGGCGTTCCCCTGCTGCGGGGGCTGCGCGCCGAGACGGGGCTCTCGTGGTACCGCGGCAGCCGTGGCGCGACGTTTTCCTTCATGCTCGCGGCAGAGCTGCCCACGGTGCGCTCCTACACCACCGTGACGGCGGGGAACGGGCAGACCCTGGGCTCGCAGTATGTCTCCGGCTCCGCCATCTACAATCCCTCACGGAGCGGCGTGGACTTCTCCGGCACCGCGGCGCTCGAGCGTGGCGGCGTCACCGGCAAGGTCTATCTCGACGAGAACAGCAACGGGCAGCAGGACCCCGGGGAACCCGGGCTCCCCGAGGTGCGGGTCATCGTCGGCCCGACGTTCAGCTTCACCGACTCGAACGGCGTCTATCGGGTTTGGGACATCCTCCCCTACGAGCCGACCTCCGTCATGGTGGATTCCACCACGCTGGCGTCGCCGCTCTGGGTCCCGGCATTTGGAATGGCGAGCGTGGAGCCCTCCCCCAACCGCTACCGCCGGCTGGACCTCGCGGTGCTGCCAGGTGGCGTCGCGGAGGGGACGGTCTCGTGGGGAGCCGGGCGCGCGGGGGCGGTGGGAGGGGTGACCCTGGTCTTCAAGCATGTGGAGAGCGGCGAGCAGCGGGTGGTGACCACCTTCTCCGACGGCAGCTTCTACGTGATGGGGCTCCGGCCCGGCACCTGGGAACTCGGTGCCGACTCCCGCTGCCTGGAAACGCTCGGTGCCACGGTGGAAATGCAGCGCTTCGTGATCGCGCCGAGCGCCGAGGGGTCGGCGCTGGAGGGGCTCAAGGTCGAGCTGCGTTGAGGCGGTACCAAACAAACCACCCCCGCTTGGGGCGGGGGTGTCGGTCCGGGCGGGGAGCCCTGACCTGCTGGGCGAGCCGGTAAAGACAGCTTTGAGGCCGTGAGGAAGGGTCGGCTCACCCCATGCGATGGAATCGCGCCCGGGTCAGCGGCGATCCCGATTCCGATGGCGATCGTCATCGTTCCGATCGTCGTTGTAGCGATGGTCGTCGTACCGCCGATCATCCACCCGGCGGCGGTAGTCGTTGCGCTGGTCGTCGTAGCGATCGTCGTAGCGATCGTCGTAACGGTTGTCGTACCGGTCGTCGTACCGGTCGTCGTCCTGGTAGTACCGCCCGCCACGCTCATACACCACAACTTCACGCAGCCCCCGGTAGTTCCGGTCGTACCGGTCGTAGTACCGGTGGCGGTCGGCGTCATACCACACCCGGACGGTCCGGTAGCCGTGGCGGTGGTACCAGCCGTGGCCCCGGGCGCTGCGATAGACCACCACGGTGCGCACCTGGGGCGCGTGATACCGCTCCCGATAACCGTACGGATCCCCGATGATCACGCGGCCGGAAACCGGGCCTTCATTGATGCTGATGTCGGCGACGACACGTTGGGCGGACGCGGCCGTCGGCAGGACGGCGAGGGAGGCCGCGGCGAGGAGCAGATATCGAGCGTTCATGGACCAGACTCCAGCTTGAGGATGACGGTCCACATTGCCAGCCTCGTGCCAAACAGCGAGGTCCATACAGGGCAACGACTTACGATTTTTGGGCCGAATCAAGGTGTCCGCGCCAGCGTACGCGGGGGGGCCCAGCGGTCCACCGGGGCGCCCGGCGCGATCCGGAACGGCGCGCTCGTATAAAGATGCGCGACCGGCCGCTCGGCCACCTTGACAGCCCCTCGGGGCGCGGGCATTTTGTGGCCTCCGCGCGCGCGCCGTCGAACGCGTGGGACCACCCAGACCCCGGGTCGGTGCCGGACGTCCCCTCAGGCCCTTGGATCCCCCAATGTCCCTATGGCGCGAGATCCTCTCTTTCTTTTCATCCCCGCATGCGGAGGCAGGTATGGCAGCTGATTTCTTCCTTGGCGAGTCGCTGGTTGGTGAGGGCAATGAGATTGCCCACATCGACCTGGTCATCGGCAGCAAGAGCGGCCATGCCGGCGCCGCGTTCGTGAACGCGCTGGCCAACAACAAGGACGGGTTCACCACCCTGCTCGCCGTGGTGACCCCGAACCTGCCGGCCAAGCCCGACACGATCATGTTCAACAAGGTGACGATCAAGGGCGCCAAGCAGGCGGTGCAGATGTTCGGCCCGGCCCAGGCCGCGGTGGCCCGCGCGGTCGTGGACAGCGTGGCCTCCGGCGTCATCCCGAAGGACAAGGCGAACGACTGGTGCATCCTGGTCGGCGTGTTCATTCACTGGCAGGCCGCCGACGACAAGAAGATCTTCCAGTTCAACTACGAGGCCACCAAGCAGTCCATCGAGCGGGCGCTCAAGGGCCTGCCGACCGTGGACTCGGTGCTCGCGGGCGCCAAGACCGCCCGGCACCCGTTCTCCGGCGTGGACAACGCCTGAGCCACGGCCCACCGGCTGGCACGGGAGGGGCGGGGCGACCCCCCGCCCCTCCTTCTTTTTTCCGCGGGCGGTTCCGCCGCCCGGTATCATCCACCCCCTGAGAGATCCCCTGCCCGGCTCGGGATGACCGTGTAATGCGCAACCTCCTGCTTCAGCTTGACAGCTCCCGCCAGGCCAGCGTCTTCGACCAGGTCGTGGCCTACGACGGCGGCGCCGACGAAATCATGAGTTACGGTGGCGTGACGCCGGAAGACGTCCGCGACCTCGTCCACGGCTGCATGTTCACCCGGGGCCCCAAGGACCTGCGGCACACGGCGGTCTGGATCGGCGGCAACAACATGTCCCAGGGGGAGCAGCTCCTGGCCATGGCCGTGGACGCGATGTTCCCCCCGCTCACCGTCTCGGTGATGCTGGATTCCAACGGCTCCAACACCACGGCCGTGGCGGCGGTGGTGAAGATCGAGCAGGCGGTGGGCGACCTGAAGGGCAAGAAGGTGGTGATCCTGGCGGGCACCGGACCGGTGGGGCAGCGCGCCGCCGGACTGCTGGCGCGGGACGGCGCGAACGTCACCATCACCTCGCGCAAGCCGGAGCAGGGAGAGAAGGCGCGCCAGTTCATCAGCGCCCGGTTCAACGTGCAGGTGGAAGCCACCACCCTCTCCGATCCGTCGCACCTGGCCCAGGTCCTCGACGGCGCCGAAGTGTTGCTCAATTCCGGTCCCGCGGGGGTCCAGATGGTCTCCCGGGCGGCGTGGGGCGCGGTCAAGACGCTCAAGGTGGCGGTGGACCTGAATGCCGTCCCGCCGCTGGGGATCGAAGGGATCAGCGTGGATGACGCCGGGGAGCAGCGAGGCGGCGTGACCGCGTACGGCGCCTTCGGCGTGGGCAACTTCAAGACCAAGCTGCACAAGCGCTGCGTCGCGCGGTTGTTCGAGCGCAACGACCAGGTACTCGATGCCGAGGCCATCGCCGATATCGCACGGGAGATGGCTCGGTAGGGCCGGGACACGGCAGATGCCTCGCGTCGTCGGCATTGATCCGGGGACGGTTTCGCTCGACTTCGTGGGCCTCGAGGATGGCAGGGTCTGGCTGGACCGGACCCTCCCCACCCGCGAGGCCCTCGACACGCCGGGGCGGCTCCTCGACCTGCTGACGACCCACGGACCGGTGGACCTCATCGCCGGACCCTCCGGGTACGGGCTCCCGCTGATCCGGGCGGACCGCGCGACCGAGACCGACTTCCGCCTGGCCTTCCTCGCGTCCGAGGGCGAGAGTGGCGGGATCGGAGGACTGCGCCGGCTGGCGAGGTTCCTCACCGACGCGGGCCTTCCGATGATCTTCACCCCCGGCGTGATCCATCTCCCGACCGTTCCCGCCTTCCGCAAGCTCAACCGGGTGGATCTCGGCACCGCCGACAAGGTTGCGGCCGCCGCGCTGGGTATCTGGGATCAGACTCGCCGAACCGGCTCCCCCCGCAAGACTTCCTTCATCCTGCTCGAGCTCGGCGGCGCCTTCACCGCCGCGATCGCGGTGGACGGCGGCGCCATCGTGGATGGCATCGGCGGCACCGGCGGGCCACCGGGGTGGCAATCCGGCGGCGCCTGGGACGGCGAAGTCGCCTTCCTCGCCGGCGCCGTCACCAAGGAGATGCTGTTCCGCGGCGGGACAGCCACCGCCCCGGATGGGATGGCCGCGTACATCGAGGGCGCCGAGAAGGCCGTCCGGGCCCTGACGGCCGTGATGCGCGCTCCGGGGGAGATCCTGCTCTCCGGGCGCAAGGCCGCGGTACGGGAGATACGTGAGGCGCTGGCGGCGCGGCTTTCCGGGATTGCACCAGTGCGGGATCTCGCGGGATTCGCCGAGACAGCCAAGCAGGGAGCCCAGGGGGCGGCGATCCTGGCGGATGGTCTGGCGGGGGGACCCAATGCCGCGATCACGGACGCCATGCGCATTGGTGAATCGGCGGGGACGGTCCTCGATCACCTCCGGGTGATCACCCCCGCCGAGGCGCGGCGGCGGCTGGGCCTGCCGTGAGAGTGACGCCGCGGAGCTAGCCGCCGGCGTGGGCGAGGATGGCCACCGCCGCCGCGGGCGCACAATCGGCGACCCGCCCCCGCACGGCCGCGCTGGCGGGGAGGAGTTCGCCGAAATCGATGCTGGGCCGGCCGAGTCGATGCGCCAGGTCCCGCACCAGGAAGCGGCCCACTCCGGCACCGACCACCGGCGCATCCGCCGGAAGGCCCACACGGTCAACCTGTCGCACCGCGGCCGCCATGATGCGCTCGAGCTGCGCCGCACGCAGCGCCACCGCCAGCGCGCGCCACTCCCCTTCCGTCGCGGAATCAAGGTCCCGGCCAATCATCCGCCCCAGGCGGCGCCGGGAGGAGGACGCATCCCTGGGGCCGCCGTCCGCGGTTGGATGGAGATCGGCGCCGTCCGGCAGCTCGCCGAGCACCCGATAGGCGTCCGCCATGGTGGCGAAGTACTCGGCCATGAGCGGCACCCGATCCCCGCCGAAGGGCACCGCGTCGGTGACGGCCATGACGGCGGTCCGCACCACCCCGCTGTACACCAGCTCCCCGCTCACCAGTCGCTGGTAGTCATCCCGGCCCACGGCGCGAACCCGCCCGCCCCCGACGGCGATGATGTCGGTCGTGGTGCTTCCGATGTCCACGAAGAGCGCCGCGGGCAGCCGCGCCGCGACAAGGGCGGCGCTGGCCAGCCAGTTGGCGGAGGCGATGGCGCCGGTGTGGGCCGCGACGACCGCCTCCGCCACGAACCCACGCTCCCCGGCGTAGAACGCGAGCGCGCCGCCGGGCAGGTGTCTGCGCATCGCGGCGGCGAGGCCCAGCACGCCTGCGTCGCGGCTGGGAAAGAGATCGGCCATCTCCCCGGTCATGGTGATGGCGTGCCGCGGCGCGGGGCCGAGGTCAGAGATCGCGGCGTCGATCGCGGCGTGCAGGCGGTCGAGTCCCTGCCAGAGCGGGCATGCCACCTGGAACACCCGGTCCACGGCGCCACCCGCGTCGAGCCGCGCCGCCTTGAGATGGGCGCCGCCGAGGTCCCAGCCGATGAGCGACTCAGTCGTCACGGCGCCGAGCCAGCGTGAGGGTAACCGTCCGACCGCGCCCCACTGGCAGCGGGGGAATGTCCGTGGCGCCAATGGCGGCGGCGAGCACACGGGCGCCCACATTCAATCCCCGGGCCGCACGCAGCGCGCAGTACGAGGTGGTCAGACGGGGATTGATCTCCAGGACCACGGGCCCATCCTCGGTCGCCAGCAGGTCCACACCCACGTATCCGAGCAGCCCTGGCAGGGCGTCCCGGATTCGGAGGGCGAGCGCAAGGTGGCGCCCATCGGCGTCGGGCTCCGCGTTGACCTCAAGCCCCTCGAGCCGCACCACACCATCGGCGATCGTCACCCGCTGCCGGTTGACGGCCAGCAGCTCTGTCCCCGCCTCCTGGCAGAGGAGCGAGAGGCTCAGCGGTACGCCGGCGAGCCACGGCTGTGCCACGTAGTGGCCGGGACGGGCCGTCAGGCGCGTCCGGGCCGCGGTCCAGTCGGCGACCCGCCTGGTGTCGTCGGAGCCGGCGCCATCGTCGGGCTTCACGGCCCAGGGCCCGGGCCAATCCGGGACCTGGTCCGGGCCGGTAAACGTCGGCACGGCCGGTACGCCTGCCGCGGCAAGGGTGGCGGCCGTGCGCGCCTTGCTGGCGGCTACCGCGATGGCGTCGGGGCGGCAGCCGACGAGGACACGGCCCCTCGCAAGGGTGAGGCGAGCGAGGGACTCGAGGGTACCATCGGTCTCAGGCGCGGTTGGCCAGGCAGCATCCACCTGGTCGAGTGCGCGGCTGAAGAGCGCCGCCCCGTCCTCCTGCGCCGTGGGCACCAGGGTGGCGACGCCCTCGAGCGGGGGCAGGCGGGGATCGCGGGTGGTCAGCAGGGTCACCGGCTGATTGGCGAAATCGCGCAGCAGGGCGCGGAGCATCAGGTCCGCCTCCCGCACCAGCGACGCCGGCGGAGACTGGGACAGCATTCCGCCGCCGGTCACGTGCTCGTACACCAGCAGCCTCATGGCGACACCGGGCGTGCGGCCAGGGCGGCGAGCTCACGCTCCATCGCCCGCTGGCGTCCGAGCACCCGACGCCGAGCCTCAGCCGGAGACGGTCCCTCGGCGTGCACGGTGCAGACCGGGTCCCATGGCGCGAACCGGGTGCCGACCGCGGGAATGTCGCGGCACCACCCAGGGAACTCGACGGCGGAATCGAGCATGGTCTCCACCGGCGACAGCACGATGGAGGCGGCGCGCGCCGAGGCGGCGGGGGGCCGGGCCGCGGGCAGTTCGCCACGACAGGCGCGGAGGTGCCGGTCGAAGAGACCGGTGTCCCAGTCGGGGTCGTGGAGCTCGAGGGTGGCGGTCGGGCGCGGGTTGAGTTCGAGGATCGAGGGCTCCGCTCCCTCCAGCAGGAAGTCGAGCCCATTGAGCCCGACGATGCCCGTGGCGGCGACGAGCCGGTCGAGCAGCTGGTCGATTCCGGCGAGCACGGGCTCCGGCAGGAGCACGCCTCCCACGGCGCCACTATAGAGGAACGGCAGCGCCGGGTGGTTCGCGGTCCACTGCTCGTTGATGCCCAGCCGAAATCCGCGGGCCCCATCGGCGAGGAAGAGGACCGAGAGCGTCCGGCCCCGCTCCAACCGCTGGAAGTAGCGGCCCCGTCGCGGGCCCTGGACCGAGGCCGGCCGCACGTGGGTCCCTCCGGCCCCGCCTCTCTGCTTGACCAGCCAGCCTGCTGGTTGGCGCGGTGGCAGGAGCGAGACCTCGGGATGCCGGACCCCGATCCGCGCGAGCAGCGGGAAGAACCGGGCGGGGTCCTTCACCAGGGCGACGACTTCCGGCGGGTTGCCCGCCAGTCGCCGCCCGGCGGCGAGCCGCGCGAGCAGCCCGGGCCGATTCTCGAACCCCGAGCCGCAGACCACACCCGCCCAGCCACCTGCCGGCTCCAGCTCCCGGGCCGCGGCGAGCAGGGCACGCCGATGGAGTCGCGGCGAACCGGCCGAGGCCGCCGCGCGCACGACATGCGCGACGTCCAGGGTATCGCGGTCGGCGAAGCAATCGAGCACGACGACCCGGTGGCCAGCCCGCGCGGCGGAGGCGGCCAGCATCCGGCCGCTGACCGCGGCCACCAGCCAGGGGGGGGCATGACCCTCAGCGGTGCGGCGCATGCACCGTGGCGTGGTGGGAGCGGCGATAATTATGCATCGGGGGATCTTAGCAGCTATTATGTTGTCCTGACCATGTCCGGCTCTCCGATCCCCGCCCCAGACACTGCTGCCGTGACCTGCCCCTTCTGCGGCCTGGTATGCGACGATCTCGTCGTCACCGGCGCGCCGGAAGCGCTCGAGGTCCGCGCCAGCGGCTGCCCCACCGCCGCGAGCGGCTACGGGCAGCGGGCGCGGAACGATGGGCCCCGGATCGCGGGCCGGACGGCGACGCTCGCCGAGGCCGCGGCCGAAGCGGCGCGGCTGCTCCGCGAGGCCAGGCGGCCCCTCTTCGGCGGGCTGGCCACCGACGTCGAGGGCGCCCGTGCGGCCGGCCGGCTGGCGGATCGCACCGGTGGCGTGCTCGACCACATGAACGGCGCGGCCGCCGTGCGCAACCTGCTGGTGCTGCAGGACGGTGGCTGGATCACCACCACGCTGTCCGAGATCCGCAATCGCTGCGACCTGCTGCTCCTCGCTGGCGGCGACGTCACCCCCCGCTTTCCCCGCTTCTTCGAACGCACCATTGGCATCCGGGAGACGCTCTTCGGCGACCGCCCGGGCTGCGAGGTCGTCTTCCTGGGCCACGGGCCCCGGAAGGGGACCACGCTCAGCGGCGCGGTGGAGGTCATCGGGTGCGACGTGCCGACGCTGGGGGACGCCTTCGGCGTGATGCGTGCGCTCCTGGCCGGCCGCCCGGTGGAGGCCGGCGCCGCCGCGGGAATGCCAATCGCGATCTGGCAGAAGCTGGTGGACCGGATGCGAGCCGCGAAGTACGGGGTGATCGCCTGGGCGGCGCCGGACTTCGACTTTCCCCATGCCGAGTTGACGATTCAGGCGCTGTGCGAGCTGGTCAAGGACCTGAACCGGGAGACCCGGTTCTCCGGCCTGCCCCTCGGCGGGAGTGATGGCGACGTCACCGCGGATGCCGTGGCGCTGTGGCAGACCGGCTTCGGGCTCCGGGCCGCCTTCGGGGGCGGGGCCCCCGAACAGGACCTGCACCTCAACGCCACCGAACGGCTGCTCGCGACAGGCGAAGCGGACGTCCTGGTCTGGATCGCCAGCATCAACGCCACCCGGATCCCTCCGGCCACGGACGCTCCCACGATCGTGCTGGGCCACGCGGCCATGACGGTGGCCCCGGAGCCGGCGGTCTTCATCCCGGTGGGCACGCCCGGGGTGGACCACGCCGGCCACCTCTTCCGCACCGACCGGGTGGTGGCGCTGCCACTCTTTCCCGTGCGGCCCTCGACCTTGCCGAGCGTGGCCGAGGCGCTGAGCGCGATCGAAGCCGCGCTCGGGGGGGCGGGCTGATGCTGCTCCGTCTGGCGGGGGGCCGGGTGTACGATCCGGCGCACGGCGTCAACGGCGAGATCCGCGACCTCTACGTGCGGGACGGCCGGATCGTCGCGGCACCCGGACCCGACGAGCGGGTGGACCAGAGCTACGACCTGACGGGCCGGGTGGTGATGGCCGGCGCCATCGACATGCATACCCACATCGGCGGCGGCAAGCTCAACATCGCCCGCGCGATGCTGCCCGAGGATCATCGGGGCGACCCCCGGGCCCGCACTCCGCTCACCCGCGGGAGCTGCGGCCATGCGGCGCCGGGGACCTTCGCCACCGGCTACCGCTACGCGGAGATGGGCTACACCGCCTGTTTCGAGCCGGCGATCCTCCCGGTCAACGCCCGCCAGGCCCACCTCGAGATGGGCGACACGCCCATGGTGGACAAGGGCGGCTACGTGATGCTCGGCAGCGACGACTTCCTGCTCCGGCTGATGGCGTCGGGCGCGGAGCAGCAGCTCATCAACGACTACGTCGCCTGGACCCTGCACGCCACGCGCTGCATCGGCATCAAGGTGGTGAACCCGGGCGGGATCTCGGCCTTCAAGTTCAACCAGCGACGGTTCGAGCTGGACGAGAAGCACGCCTTCTATGGCGTCACGCCGCGGGACATCCTGCGGGTGCTTTCCCGGGCGGTGCATGAGCTGGGCGTGCCGCACCCGCTGCACGTGCACAGCAGCAACCTCGGGCTGCCGGGGAACGCGGACACCACGTTGGGCACCATCCAGGCCGCGGAAGGGCTGCCGATTCACATTACCCACATCCAGTTCCACAGCTACGGCACCGAAGGGGCCCGGAAGTTTTCCTCGGCGGCGGCGCGGATCGCGGAGGCGATCAACGCCACGCCCAACGCCAGCTGCGACGTGGGGCAGATCCTCTTCGGGCAGACCGTCACCGCCTCGGGCGACAGCATGACCCAGCACCGGAACTCCGGGCTCGCCAGCCCCAAGAAGTTCGTGGTGATGGACATCGAGTGCGACGCCGGCTGCGGGGTGCTGCCGTTCAAGTACCGGGACAGCAATTTCGTCAATGCGCTCCAGTGGGCGATCGGGCTCGAGGTGTTCCTGCTGGTGACCGACCCATGGCGGGTGTTCCTCACCACCGACCACCCGAACGGAGCGCCGTTCACCACCTACCCGCACCTGATCCGGCTCCTGATGGACCGCACCTTCCGGAACGGGCGGCTGGGGCTGGTGAACGCCGACGCCCGGGCGATGTCCACGCTGGCGAGCATCGACCGGGAGTATTCGCTCTACGAGATCGCGATCCTCACGCGGGCGGCCCCGGCCCGGATCCTCGGCATCACCGACCTCGGGCATCTCGGCGCCGGAGCGACGGCGGACATCACCGTGTACCGCGACGAGCCGGACCGGGAGCGAATGTTCTCCACCCCGGAGTACGTCTTCAAGGACGGCGAACTGATCGTCCGGGACGGCAAGGTGGTGAAGGTGACCTGGGGCCGGTACCACACCGTGGAGCCCGCCTACGACCGGGGCATCGAGCGCCGGCTCAAGGAACACTTCGACCGCTACCAGACCATCCGGGCCGCCAGCCTCCAGATCTCGCGGGACGAAATGGCCACGTTCGGTCATGGCGCCGACGTGCGGACCCACCCGTGCCGGCGAGGGACAGGATGATCCTCAACGGCGTCGCGATCGACGACGAATTCGCGGAGGCCTTCGGGATGAAGGCCACGCGGGTGATCATCACCGCGCAGAACCTGACCTGGGCCTATCACGCCGCCACCACCGCCACCGGCTTCGCGACCTCGGTCATCGCCTGCGGCTGCGAGGCCGGGGTGGAGCGGGAGCTGTCCCCGGACGAGACGCCGGATGGGCGGCCGGGCGTCGCGATCCTCCTCTTCGCGATGTCGGGGAAGGAACTGGCGAAGCAGATCGAGCGGCGGGTCGGCCAGTGCATCCTCACCTGTCCCACCACCGCGGCGTACGCCGGCGTGGCGGGGGGCGAACCGGTGGCGCTGGGCAAGAACCTCCGCTTCTTCGGGGACGGGTTCCAGGCGTCGAAGCAGGTTGCGGGAAGGCGGTACTGGCGGGTGCCGGTGATGGACGGCGAGTTCCTGGTCGAGGAGTCCACCGGCGTCGTCCCGGCGGTCGGGGGCGGCAACTTCCTGGTGCTGGCGGAGACCCAGCCGCAGGCACTGGCCGCCTGCGAGGCGGCGATCGCCGCGATGCGCCGGGTGCCTAACGTGATCATGCCCTTCCCCGGCGGCGTGGTGCGCTCCGGCTCCAAGGTCGGGTCCCGCTACACGGCGCTGAGCGCCTCCACCAACGACGCGTTCTGCCCCACGATCCGCGGCATCACCCGGTCGCAGCTCTCCCCCGGGATCGGGGCGGTCATGGAGATCGTCATCGACGGCCTGAGCGCCGACGACATCTCCGCCGCCATGCGCGCCGGCATCCAGGCGATCGTGGACCTCGGCGCCATGCAGGGCATTCGCCGCATCACCGCGGGCAACTATGGCGGCAAGCTGGGCAAGTTCCACTTCCGCCTGCACGAGATCATGGCGCGATGAGCGCGCTCCGCCTCACCCTGACCTCCCGCCCCCCGGCGCGCGTGGACCTGAGCCCGCTCACGGCCCAGCCGCTCGCCGGCCGGAGCGCGGCGGAGATCGCCGCGATTCCGCTGGTCCTCGGCAACCGGCGGGTACGGCTGGACGACCTGTTCCGGGTCAGCGGGACCCCGGGCGAGGTGCTCGAGATCGCCGGGGGCGACGACCGGCTGGACCGGATCGGCGCGGGCCTGGCGGGCGGGCGCATCGTGGTCGAGGGGGACGCCGGGGCGTACCTGGGCCAGCGGATGACCGGTGGCTCCATCACCGTCTCAGGCCACGCGGGCCCCTTCGCGGCCACCGGGATGAAGGGTGGCGAAATCCGGGTGACGGGGAACGCGGGAGACTTTCTGGCCGCCGCGATTCCCGGCGATCACCAGGGGATGCAGGGCGGGCTGGTGCTGGTCGGCGGCAATGCCGGGGACCGCGCCGGCGACCGGATGCGCCGCGGGGCGCTCCTCGTCAGTGGCAGCGCCGGGGACTACTGCGCCAGCCGGATGGTCGCCGGCACCATCGCGGTGGGCGGCCGGGTGGGCCGGTCCGCCGGCATGGCGATGCGCCGGGGCACCGTGCTGCTGCTCTCCGCGCCCGAGGGCCTGCCGCCAACCTTTAACGACTGCGGCCGCTTCCCGCTGACGATGCTCGCACTGCTGGCCCGCGCCTGGCGCGGGCTGCCGGGTCCCTTCGGCGCGCTCCCGGCCGCGGCGCTCACGGTCCGCCGCTTCATGGGCGATCTGGCCAATGACGGGAAGGGTGAGGTACTGGTGCGGGACTAGGCGGTTGGGCGGTTGGGTGCACAGGTGCCGGGTACCTGCTGGGCAAGCTCCTCCCGCGGGATTATCTTCTCGCCCCCGGCCCGCGCGGCCGGCCTTTCCCCTGGCGAGCAGACGGGCGACCGATGACCAGCCTCAACATGAACGAGCGTGCCCGCGACCTCGCCGACCTGATGGTGGAGGATGCGGCCGGGCTGCGCATCCAGGCCACCACGCTCGCCAACGGGGCCCGGATCATCGACGCCGGGGCGCGGGTGGACGGCGGGCTGAACGCCGGGCTGCTGCTGGGCGAGATCTGCATGGGCGGCCTGGGCGACGTCGACTACGCCAGCCTGACCCTCGGGGGTGACAACTGGCCCGGGGTGCAGATCCGCACCGACCATCCGGCGCCAGCCTGCATGGGCTCGCAGTACGCCGGCTGGGCCATCCAGGTGGGGAGCTACTTCGCGATGGGCTCCGGACCGCTCCGGGCCCACGCGCGGGTGGAAAAGGAGCTGTTCGAGAGGCTGCACTACGCCGAGGACGCCACCTGCGGCGTGTTGGTGCTCGAGGGACGGGACCTGCCCACCGACGCGGTTGCCGAGTACATAGCGAAGAAGGCGAATCTCTCCCCCGCCCAGCTCACCCTCCTGATTGCGCCGACCGCCAGCCTGGCCGGCGGGACCCAGATCTCGGCGCGGATCCTCGAGACCGGGCTCCACAAGATGGAAACCCTCGGGTTCGACGTCCGCAAGGTCGTGAGCGGCATCGGCACCGCCCCCATCCCCACGGTGGCGAAGAGCGACCTGCGGGGCATCGGCCGGACCAACGATTGCATTCTCTACGGCGGGCAGGCGCACTACACCGTCCGGGCGGACGACACCGAGCTGGCCGGACTGGCGGCCCGGCTCCCGGCCAGCGCCTCCAAGGACTACGGCACGCCGTTCTACGACATCTTCGAGCGCTACAACCGCGATTTCTACAAGATCGACCCGCTGCTGTTCAGCCCGGCGGAAGTGTGGCTGACGAGCGTGACCTCGGGGAAGACCCATCACGCGGGCGGGGTCAACGTCGACGTGCTGAAGCAGTCGTTGTATCACGAGTGAGGGCGGGCGGGGGCGGGGCTGGGTGACGGGCGCTGAGCCACTGCACGCCCGGAACCCGGCCCCGCTCCCGGCCGCCCGAATCGCCCACCCAACTGTCGGAGTGATCATGCGTCCTGTTCGCCTGCTGTCCGCCGTCGCGCTCCTTGCCCTCGCTGCCTGCTCCAAGCCGGCGGACAAGCCGGCCGCGGACACCGCCGCCGCCCAGCCGGCACCGCCCCCGCCCCCGATGGCCTTCGTGACGGTCATCTACAACACCCCGAAGAGCGCCCAGGCCTTCGAGAAGTACTACTGGGAGACCCACGTCCCGCTGGTGGGCCAGAAGCAGGCGGAGATCGGGTTTGTGGCGGCCGAGCTGACCAAGTTCGACGCCACGCTCGACGGCAAGGCGCCGACCTACTACCGGCAGGCGGTGCTCTGGTTCAACAGCATGGCGGACCTCGAGAAGGGGATCGCGACCCCGGGCTTCAAGGCGGTGGGCGACGACCTGGCCAATTTCGCCACCGGCGGCCTCTCGGCGCTGGTCGGAGAGCAGACCAACGACGCCTCCGCCCTGCTGAGCGGGGACACCACGGCCTTCGTCACCGTCATCTACAATCATCCGAAGGACGCCGCGGCCTTCGAGAGCTACTACGCCGCGACGCACCTCCCGATCGTGGGCGCCGGCGCCACGGAGATCGCGTTCACCCGGGCGGAACTGGCGAAGTTCTCGAAGAACCTCGACGGCACCCCGGCGGCGTTCTACCGCCAGGCCAAGCTCTACTTCCCCACGGCCGCGGCCCTCAAGACCGGGACCGGCACCGCCGCCTTCAAGGCGGTGGGCGATGACCTCGGCAAGTTCGCCGACGGCGGGCTGACGGCGCTGGTCGGGCACCTGACCAGCAAGCCGTAGGTCAACCGGGGGCCGCCGAGGCGTGCCTCGGCGGCCCCTCCCCGCATGGATATCGTCATCCTCGCCGGCGGCAGTGGCTGGCACACCGATGAGCTCGTGCGCGCGGTCAGCGCGCGCGGGCTCGTCCCGCTTCTGCTCCCCTGGGAGGCCAGCGTCTCCCGCATGGGGGCCGCCAGCGGGGTGACCAACTCCGGCCGGGCCCTCCGCCAGGCGCGGGGAGTCCTCGCCCGCATCATCCCCGGCGGCACCCTGGAGCAGATCATCTTCCGGGTGGACACCCTGCACCGGCTGGAGGAAGAGGGGGTCCGGGTCATGAACACCGCGCGCGCCATCGAGCGCACAGTGGACAAGGCGTGGACCAGCGCCATCCTCGAGCGGGCTGGCCTGCCCACCCCCGAGACCGTGGCCTGCGAGCGGGCGGAGGACGCCTTCGCCGCTTTCGCGGCGATGGGGGACGTCGTGGTGAAGCCCCTCTTCGGCTCGATGGGGCTCGGCATGAGCCGGGTGAGCGACGAGGACATGGCCTGGCGGGTCTTCCGGGTGATCGAGACGGTGCGGGGAGTGTATTACCTGCAGCGCTTCATTCCGCACGGCGGCCGTGACATCCGCGCCTTCGTGGTCGGCGACCGGGTGCTGGGGGCGATCGAGCGGACCGCCGATGGGTGGCGCACCAACTTTTCCCGCGGCGGCAAGGCCGCGCCGATCACCCTGCCGGCCGCCTGGGCAGACCTGGCGCTCCGGGCGGCCCATGCGGTGGGCGCCGAGTACGCCGGGGTGGACCTGCTGCCGGCGGAGGACGGAACGGTGTACGTGCTCGAAGTGAACGGCATTCCCGGCTGGGAAGGGCTGCAGTCGGCCACTGGCGTGGACGTGGCCGGGGCCATCGTGGACCAGCTCCTCCGGACCTAGCGCCCATGCCCGACGCACCGCCCGACCTCGCCGCGCTCGTCACGCTGGCCTGCGTGCTGGAGGCGAGCGCCCCCAAGCCCGGCAACGTGGCGCCGGGACGGCCGTTCCGCGACATGCGCTACGAGGACTTCGTCGCGAGCGCGGTGGCGGTGGGGCCCCCGCTGGGCCAGGCCGGGCAGCGGCCGCTGGGCGAGGTGATCCATGCCGCGATCGCCGCCACGCGACACTGGACCGCGGCCAATACCAACCTGGGCATCGTGCTGCTGCTGGCGCCGCTGGCCAAGGCCACCGCGCTCCCCCGTCCGCTCCGCACCGGGGTCGAACGGGTTCTCGCCCACACGACCATCGCGGACGCGGTGGAAGTGTACGCCGCCATCCGGCTGGCGCAGCCAGGGGGGCTGGGCAGCGCGCCGGCCCAGGATCTCGCCCAGCTCCCCACCGTGACGCTGCTGGAGGCGATGCGGCTCGCGGCGGAACGGGATGCGGTGGCCAGGGAGTACGCCAGCACCTTCGAGACGACCTTCGGGGTGGGCGTCCCGGCGTTGCGCCGGGCCCGCAGCGCCGGCCTGGGCTGGGAAGAGGCGGTGGTGGAGACCTTTCTCGCCATCCTGGCCCACCAGCCGGACACGCTGATCGGCCGGAAACTCGGCTCCGCGGCCGCGGCGGAGGTCTCCGCCCGGGCGCGGGAGGTGGTCGCGGCCGGCGGCACCCGGGACGCGGCGGGACGCGCCGCCCTGGCGGCGTTTGACGCGGGCCTCCGCGACGCCCACAATTCACGCAACCCCGGCACGACTGCCGATCTCACCGCCGCCGCGCTCTTCGCGGCGCTGGTGGAGGACGGATGGCGGACCGACCCATTGAGGAACGACCGTGCGCAGTGACTTCAAGGTGACCGTCAGCAAGGACTACCTGGTCTTCAGCTCCGCCCACTTCATCACCTTCCGCGGGCACCAGTGCGAGACCCTGCACGGCCACAACTACCGGGTGGGGGTGACCGTCGAGGGGAGCGTGGATGACGAGACGATGTTCGTCGTGGACTTCTCGATCCTGAAGAAGATCATCCGCAAGCTCACCGACGAGATCGACCACAAGGTGCTGCTGCCGATGAAGAACCCGAAGCTGGGCTTCCGGGTGGAGGGGGACCGGCGCATGGTGGATTACTTCGGCCAGCACACCTACACCTTCCCGCTGGTGGACTGCGCCATGATGCCGATCGAGAACACGACCGCGGAGATGATCGCGCAGTACTTCGCCCACCGCACCCGGGAGGAGCTGGGCGCGATGGGGATCCGCAACCTGACGGCGATCGAGATGGAAGTGGAGGAGAGCTTCGGCCAGTCGGCGACCTACCGGCTGGCGCTGTAGCCTAGCCTGGCGGGGCGATCGCCCCGCTGTGAATGGCGGACCCCACCAGCGCGGCGTCGCAGCCGGCATCCTCCAGCAGCTTGAGGTCCTCCGCCGAGCGCACCCCCCCACCAGCGTACACTGGCAACCCCACCAGCCGCTTGAGCCCTTCGAGCAGTTCGAGGTTCTGGGGGCCGGCGCCGGTCCCCACCACGGCGAGATCCAGCACCAGCAGCGCCGAGACGCCCGCCTCCGCCGCCCGCGCGCCCAGCTCGAGGCCCACCGAATCCTGGCTGGAGATCCGGTGACTCTGCAGCTGCACCGGCTTCCCCTCGTGGAGGTCCAGGCTGAACACCACGCGGTCGCCGCCCACCGCCTCGACGATCGCCTTGAGATCCTTGAATCCCTTGAGAGTCTCGAGCCCCACCACGAGCGTGGTGGCGCCGGCCTCCAGCAGCGCCTCGGCCGCCCGCGTCGTGGCCACCCCCCCGTCCACCAGCAGCCCCGGCCCGAAGCCGTGTTCGGCGTCGGCGAGGGCGCGGATCAGCTTGACCTGCGGCGTCCACCCCTCGATGGCGTCGAGGTCCGCCACGTAGCAGCGCCAGGCGCCAAGGGTGGTGTGGTAGGCACGGGCCAGCGCGATCGGGTCCCCGGCACGCCCCGGAAGGAGTGCCGACTGGACCGGCCGATACGCCTGACGCTTTCCGGCACGGGCGTGGACTGCCTGCCCTCGCAGCAGATCGAGAACGGGGATGAGCTCCATCGCGGAAGAACTTACCCGCTCCCGGCGATGGGGGCGAGCAGCGGCGGGGACTTGTCGCGGCGCCGACCCGGGGGCAGATATCCCCGCCGGACCGGGAGGGGACCATGCCTGATGGAATGACGGTGGTGAAGGTCGGCGGGGGGATGCTCGCGGAGCCGGGGCTCCTCCCCCGCGTGGGCAGGGCGCTGGCCCGGCTCGCGGGCGAGCGCACGGTCGTGATCGTCCCGGGCGGCGGCCCATTCGCCGACCAGGTGCGCCAGTTCGACCAGCGCCACGGCCTCCCCCCGAGCTCGGCGCACTGGATGGCAATCCTGGCCATGGACCAATTCGCCTGGGTGCTCGCCGCCGTGGTCCCGGGCAGCAGGATCGTCGAGGACCGGGCGGGAATCCTGCAGGCGCACCGGGACGGGATGATCCCGGTGCTCGCGCCCTCCCGCTGGCTGCGCGCCACCGACGAACTGCCCCACCGCTGGGAAGTCACCAGCGACAGCCTGGCCGCCTACCTCGCCACGCTGCTCGGCGCCGATGAGCTGATCCTGGTCAAGCCGGTGGGGGGAGGGACGGAGCTGGTGGATGACTGGTTCCTGCGGGTGGCGCCGGCGGACCTCCGGGTGCAGATCGTCGGGGCTGCGGAGTTTTCTACCGGCGTGTGAGGAAGGGAGGGCCGTGGGGCGCCCCGGCCCGTGCTAGGCGGTCCGCGCCCGCTCCACCCGCACCGCCTGGGCCAGGTCCCGGACCAGTCCGTCGTCCACGATCCCGTTCCGCCCCCCGCGGCACACCGCCCCCCGCACCCCGAAGATCTGGGCTCCCGCCTCGCTGGCCGCCCGGACCTGCTGCAGCCCGAGGCTGCCGCCCAGGGCAAGCGGGATCTCGTCCGCGGCGAGGGCGCTCGCCAGCGACGCGAGCCCCGCCGGTTCGACGAAATCAAACAGCGTCTGCCCATCCTTGAGGCAGGTGTCCACCAGGAGACCATCGGCGCCGGCCTCGGGCACGAAGAACTGAAAGGCGTCGGGGGGGAGGGAATGGACCCGCGCGGCATCGGCATAGGCCACCGCGATTACCCGGGGCCGACCCGGGAGCCGCGCCGCTCGCCGCACCGCTTCCCGCAGCAGCGCCTCGGCCTGGCCAGCGTCGCGCACGCCATGGAAGCCCAGCTTGACGTAGCCCAGCGGGACCGTGATCCGTTCCATCGCCCGGGCGATATCCTCGAAGGTGGCGACATCGCCCAGCGCGGCGCTCAGGCGGACCGACTCGGGCACCGCGAGCCGGATCCCCTGCAGCGCTTCGGCGCTCACGGCGCCGATCGATCCCCGGGCCGGGTCCTTCGCATCCACGATCTCGGCGCCGCCCGCCAGCGCGGCCCGAGCCTCCCCCGCATCCCGCACACTCACCAGCAGTTGCACGTCCGGCGCTCCCTTGTTCGGTCCCGCTACCCCCGTATGTTACGCCCTGCCATGACTGCCGACAACGCTTCGCCCGCCGCAGGCACTTCCCTCGCCGGGAAACGGGTGCTGGTCACCGGCGGATCCAGCGGCATCGGCCGGGCGATCGCGCTGGCCGCCGCCCGCGCGGGCGCCGATGTCGCCATCTGCTACCGCGCCAATGAGGAGGGGGCCACCGCCGTGGCGGAGCAGATCCGCGGGACCGGGCGGCGGGTCGCGATCCTCCGGGCGGACGTGGGGCGGCAGGAGGAGCTGGTCCAGCTCGCCGCGGCGGTGCGCGACGCCTTCGGCGGGGTGGACGCCTGGATCAACAATGCCGGCGCCGATGTGCTCACCGGCGGCGGCGCGGTGCTCTCCCGGCTGGAGAAGCTGGACCTCCTGCTGCGGGTGGATCTCCGCGGGACCATGCTGGCCTGCTGGACCGCGGCGGAGCTGATGGCCGGACAGCCCGGAGGCGGCGTGATCATCAACATGTCGTGGGACCGGGTGCTGCAAGGATTGTCCGGGGAGAATCCGGAGCTGTTCTCCGCCGTGAAGGGCGGCATCCTCGGCTTCAGCCGCTCGCTGGCCAGGAGCCTCGCGCCGGCGATCCGGGTGAATGTGCTCGGCCCGGGCTGGATCGATACCGCCTTCGGCCAGGGCGCCCCGGACCAGTTCCGGGCCCGGGTGGCGGAACAGATTCCCCTCGGCCGGTGGGGGACGCCGGAGGACGTGGCGGGCGCGGCGATCTACCTGGCCTCGGACCAGGCGCGCTACGTGACCGGACAGATGATCATGGTGAATGGCGGGGACGTGATGTAGGCGGCTCAGGATTCCGCCCTAAAGGAGAAGACGATGTCCAAGAAAGAACGCACCTATACCGAAGCCGAGATCGCGGAGAAGCTCACCGCCTTTCCCGGCTGGTACTACGAAGAGGGCTTCATCCGGCGGCAGTTCAAGACCGACGGCTGGCTAACCACGCTCACCCTGGTCAACACGATCGGCTTCCTGGCCGAGGCGGCGTATCACCACCCGGACCTCACGGTGACCTGGGCCAAGCTCTGGGTGCGGCTGCAGACGCACTCTGCCGGCGGGATCACGGACAAGGACTGGGAGCTCGCCCGGAAGATCGAGGACACCGTGCTGTGGAAGCCGGCCGGGGGTGCGCTCGAGGGCACGCCAAACAAGTGGGTGCGCGGGGGCGACCCAAAGTAGTGCCCCCCGCTCGGGTTCTCTTCGTCACCGGGAAGCTCGCGGAGCCGGCCCTCCGCCGGGTGCTCGAGGCCATGCGGCCTCCCTTCGCCGCCGAGGTCGCGGTCCAGAAGATCACGGTGGCGGCGCTGATGACGACGGAGTGGATCGCGCGGTTCCTCACGGTTCCGGACGGGACCGACCTGGTGCTGCTGCCCGGCCTGGTCGAGGGGGACACGGCGGTGCTGGCGGAGCGGTTCGGCGTCGCGGTGGAGAAGGGGCCCAAGGACCTGCGCGAGATCCCGCAACACTTCGGTCAGGCGGCGCTGGCGCGGGAATACGGCGCCTTCGACATCGAGATCCTGGCCGAAGTGAACAACGCCCCGAAGCGAAGCCGCGGAGAGATCCTCGCGGAGGCGCGGCACTACCAGGCCTCCGGCGCCGATGTGATCGACGTGGGCTGCACCCCCGGCGTGCCATTCCCCGACCTCGCCGGCGTGGTGGGTGAACTGCGCGGCGCGGGGATGCGGGTGAGCGTGGACTCGTTCGACCGGGATGAGATCCGTACCGCGGTCGCCGCCGGCGCTGAACTGGTCCTGAGTGTCAACGGCTCCAACCTTGCCGTGCTCGAGGATCTGCGCGGCACCGGTGCCCGGGTCGTCGCCATCCCCGACTTCGGGGCCGGCCTGGAGACCCTGGAGCCCACGCTCGCGGCGCTGGAGCGGGCCCGAATCCCCTACCTGATCGATCCCATCATCGAACCGATCGGCTTCGGCTTCATGGCCTCGCTGGAGCGCTACGCCGAGGTCCACCGCCGCTATCCGGGCGTGCCGCAGCTCATGGGGGTGGGCAACATCACCGAGCTCACCAGCGCCGACACCACGGGGGTGCATGCCCTGCTGCTGGCCATCTGCCAGGAGGTCGGGGTGAAGGCGGTGCTCACCACCGAGGTGATCCCCTGGGCCAGGGGCGCGGTGAGGGAGATCGACATCGCCCGCCGGCTGATGCACTACGCCGTCAGCCAGAAGACCCCGCCCAAGCACGTGGATGACCGCCTGCTCACCGTGAAGGACCCGCGGCCCCTGGCCTACACCGAAGCGGAACTGCGGGAGCTCCAGGCGGGCGTGAAGGACCCGAACTTCCGGATCTTCACCGACCGCGACACGATCACCGTCTTCAACCATGCGTTGTTCGTGCGCGGCACCGACATCCAGCGGATCTTCGACCAGCTCGGCATCACCGACCCGTCGCACGCCTTCTACGTGGGGAAGGAACTGGCCAAGGCGCGACTCGCGATTGAGCTGGGCAAGACCTACCGCCAGGAGGGGCAGCTCTCCTGGGGCTACCTGACCCTGCCGGACGACCCCAATCGCGAACATTTCCGGCCCACGGCGCGGACCCGCGCCAGCGAGCCCTGACGAAACCCCTCTCCCTCGCCCGGCGTACCACCGGTATTCCCCTCGCCAGGTAACTGATGCGCCGCCCGCTGCCTTCCCTGTACGCGCTCTGCCTCCCGCTCCTCGCGGCGCCGGTAATGGCGCAGGCCCCGGTCGACCCTCTCGTCACCCGCATGGCGTCGGTGCTGGAGGCCTCCATGCCGACGCTGATCGCCTTTCGTCGCGACCTGCATCAGCACCCGGAGCTCTCCGGCGCCGAGACGCGCACCGCCGCCCGGGTGGCCGACCGGCTCCGGGGCCTCGGCTTCGAGGTGCGGACCGGTGTCGGCGGCCAGGGTGTGGTGGCGCTGCTCCGCGGGGCGCGGCCCGGCCCGGTGGTGGCGTTCCGGGCGGACCTGGACGCGGTGCCGTCGGACGAGCCCGATCCGGTGCCGTTCCCGTCGCTGACACCGGGGGTCCGGCATATCTGCGGGCATGACATCCACACCACCGTCGGCGTGGCGCTGGCCACGGCGTTCGCCGCGGTGCGGAGCGAGCTGCCCGGCGCCGTGCTGCTGGTGTTCCAGCCCGCGGAGGAGCGCGCCACCGGCGCCCGCGCCATGCTGGCGGACGACGTCTTTTCCCTCGCACGGCCCGCCGCCATCTACGCGGTGCACACCGCCCCCCTCGAGGCAGGCACCCTCGGCGTGGCGCACGGCCCGCTGCTCGCGGGTCGGGACCGGGTCTCGCTGGCGCTGGAGGGCGAAGGCGACCTCGATGCGGCCCTGGCCGCGCTGGCCGATGCCTTGCGCGGGATCGGCACCATCACGCCGGCGGAGGCGCGCGGCACCGTGCCCCCTGATTTCGTGCTGGTGGACCTCGCGCCGCCACGAGCGGTGGCGGCGGGGCGCCGTGAACTGATCGCCACGCTCAGCATCGCGAGCGGGACCGCCCGGGCCGCGGCCCGGCGGCAGGTGGAAGCCGCGGCGCGGCGGGTGGAGCGGCCGGGGGTCCGGGTCTCGGTGTCCTACCGGGAACGGGTGATCGCCGGCGTCACCAACGACTCGCTGCTCACGAGCCGTGGAGAGCAGGCCATCGCCCGGAGCCTGGGCGCGGCGGCCGTGGTGCCGCTGGGCGTGGTGAGCCCGCTCTTCAGCGAGGACTTCGGCTCGTTCCAGGAGATCGTACCCGGCGCCATGTTCCTGCTGGGCGTCAGCAACCGGGAGCGGGGGTGGGTGGGGATGCCGCACTCCGCCGGCTACGTGGCGGACGAGGCGGCGATCCGCCACGGCGGCCTCGCCCTCGCCGCGGTCCTCCTCGACCGGCTCCGCCGGGGGGACTGACCCGGCCCCTTCCAATGCACCGGCCCATCCCGCATCATGCGGGATGCCCGCGCTGCCGCTGGTCGAAGAGCTCCTCCCCGCCCCCGATCCGATGGCCACGGCCGAGCGGTTCCTGGGGCAGCCGCAGCTGCTGTTCCTGGACAGCGCGGCCGATCCGGAGCGGCGGGGGCGGTACTCGTTCCTCGCCGCGGCGCCCGTCGGCCTCATCCGGACCCGCGGCCCCGGTGCCCCATCGGCGCTGGCGCAGGCGCGGGGGCTGCTCGATCCGTACCGCGCCGACCCGATCCCCGGACTCCCGCCGTTTCAGGGCGGGCTCGCCGGATTCCTGGCCTACGACTACGGCGCGGTGCTGGAGCGGATCCCCGCGCCACGCTACGACGATCTGGCCCTCCCCGACGCGATGTTCGGCCTGTATGACTGGGTCATCGCCTGGGATCACCAGGCGGGACGGGCCTGGATCATCTCCACCGGCCTCCCGGCCACCGGCGCGGCCCGCGCCGCGCGGGCTGCCGAGCGGCTGGCCTGGGTGCAGCGGATGCTGACCGGCCCGGTGAGCGGCGCCACCGGGCGCCAGTGGTCGTCCCCGGCGCGGCCGGCGCCGTCCGCGCCGTCCTATCCGGTGTCGGGGACGGAGTTCGCCCGCGGGATCGGGCTCCGAT